>DATAKO010000058.1:0-30318 GCA_036261575.1 Jatrophihabitans sp. | reverse complement strand
CCTCGCTGCCGACCGTGGATCGCCAGCAGCTGCTGGCGGCCGAGGACACCGCCACCCGGCTGGCATCGGCGCGAGCGGTGCTGCGCCGGGAGACCGAGCTCATCCGCACGCTGCACGCCATCCCGGTCAGCGCGGCGGCCTTCGGCAGCCGGCCGACCGCAACCTGACGTCTGTCGGGGCGGCGTCCATGTCGTGACGTGTCGGGGAGGCGAACCCGGTGCGCCGGCTCAGGGCTCCAGCGGGCCGTGCCCGGTCGTGGCGACCGGTCCGTCCTCGTACTCACCGGCCGCGGTGGCCGGCCCGAACTCGGTGCAGACGTCGGTGCGGCCGAGTTCCGCATCGCCGGTGAGCCCGACCAGCACCGTGTACACCAGCGCGGCGGCCAACGCCTGGACCAGCAGGGCAGCGTTCGCGTGCAGCGCCAACTGGGCCCGGAAGGCGGTGTTGATGGGCGCGCTGTGCTGGCCGCCGGACAGCAGCTGACCGGTGTACTTGGCCAGCACGCTGGCGACCAGGCTGACCACGGTGAGCGCGATCAGCGGCAGCCGGCCGCGCAGTTCTCGCAGCCGCCAGGCAGCCAGGCCGAAGATCAGGCCGGCTGCTGCGGTCAGCACCACGAACCTGCCGTCAGCTGCGACGAGCGACTCACCCTCGCCGGGAACGATGACGCCCTTGCCGCTGCCCAGGTCGACGTTGTACGCGACCGAGTGCGGCGACCAGACCAGCCAGACCAGCCCGAGCAGCACCCCGACGACGAGCTGTGCAGCCAGCAGCAGTACCAGCGGGCGGTAGCGCGCGGGCAGGCGGCGCGGATGGGTTGCGGTTGCGGTCATGCGCTTCCTGATTCATCGGCGAGGACGGCGGGTTCCGTCCGCGCCGGTCCCACGGTAAGGCGTCCGTCTGAGTACACGGCGCTCGGTGTCCGGAAAACGCCCGGTTCGACCAGCGGGCTGCTCGGCAGCAACACCAGGTCAGCCGGCTCGCCGACGCGCAGCAAGCCGGTGCGGCGGTGCATGCCAGCGGCCGTTGCCGCCCACTCGGTGGCCGCCCGCAGCGCGCCGAGCCGGCCGAGACCAGCCGCGGCCAACCGGTCCAGCTCGCGCGGGTCCACCCCGGGGCGGGTGCCTGCGTTGCCGAGATCGGTGCCGTACTGCAGCCGCACGCCGGCAGCGATCAGGTCGGCAGCGTTGGCGGCAGCGGACCGGCCCGCCCCGTCGGCGAAGAACGTCTGCAGTGTCGAGGTCACGGCGATGCCGGCGTTCGCGATCAGTTCGACCTGCTCGGGCGCCAGCCGCTCGGTCGGCGTGTGCGCGAGCTCGTCGACGCCCGCGGACACCGCCCGGCTGACCATGTCGGCCGTGAGTGCGTGGGCGACCACTGGCAGGCCGATCTGGTGCGCGGCGTGCACGACCGATCGGACCACCGCAGGCTCCGGCACCGGCCAGCCAGCGGGGCCGGGTTCCAGCGCCACCTTGATCAGGTCCACCCCCTCGCTGGCCAAACGCTGCACCACCCAGCGCGCCTGCGCCGGTGAGCTGACGAACTCGGCGAAGCCGTCCGCGCCCCAGCTTCGCGACGGGTAGCCACCGGCGGCGGTCAGCACGGGGCCCGCGACCGCGATGTAGGGCTGCGCCGGCGCGGTGGCCCGGTGGCCGGTTCGCCAGCGCCGGGCCCAGGCGATCGGGGCACCCAGGTCGCGCAGCCCGACCAGGCCGGTGCCGTAGCCGGACACCCGGAACTGCCCGTGTGCATCCGGTCTGGCCGGCTCGTCGAACGCCAGATGCACGTGGGCGTCGATCAGGCCCGGCACCACCCAGTGGTTGGCCCCGCCCAGCACCAGCAGGTCGGCGGGCAGGCCGTCCCGGTCGACCCTCAGTTCGGCCACCCGGCCGGCGCCGTCCACGACCAGCACGCCGGGCCGCGGTTCTGCGGCGCCGCCGGGCCAGACGGTGCCGGCGAAGGCGACGCCGCGGCTGGGCGCGGTGCCCGGTTGCCCGTCGTGCCTGTCCAGCACCCGGGCGACGCGTCGCATCGCCTCGCGCAGTCGGATGGTGGGCACCCAAGCATTCTGGCCGACGCGACCGAGATAGTCGGCAGGTTGGCGGCCGCTAGCCCGCGCGCCGGGTCGCCTGCAGCAACAGGTGCAGCTCATCGACCTGGCCGGCGGGCACCACCCGAGCGAGATCGACCCGGCTCAGCGACTGCATGGTCTGCCGGCGGCGGCGACGGCGTGCCAGCCGCAGCAGGATCAGCAGCGGAGCCCACGGGGCGCTGGGCAGCCCCACCCTGCGCAGCTCCACCCGCAGTCCCTTGCCCGTCCGGGCCACCAGCCGATCGAGCCGCGGGTCGGCGGGAGCGGAACCGAAGCGCCGGCCCAGCGAGATTGCCGCGCCACGAACGACGAGCACGGCCAACCCGACGAGTCCGATCAGGATGCCGAGCACCTGCCAACCGGCCAGCCAGCACAGCACGCCGAGCGCCAGCACCAAGCCGCCCAGCCACAGCGTGGTCGTCCGCACCGACCGGGTGATGGCGCGCACCAGCAGGTAGCTGCGCAGCGACTCCTCGGAATCGAGCCGGCCCGGCCGCCCGAAGATGAAGACCCCGGCCGGCTGCAGCGGTGCGCTGCCCGCACCGGCACCATCGAAGGGCTGCGGATGGAACTCTGGCTGGCCGAACGCGCTCATGCCCGTACAACGGCTCCGCGCGGCCGGAAGTGCCCGGCGAGTCGGCCGTGCAGGGGCGTGGCGCCCGCGAGAGCCTGCTCAGACGATCGCGCGGGTGCCGAGCAGTGCCTTGATGTCGCCCATCAAGGCCTGGGACGGGGTCACCGCGTAGTCGGGCAGCGTGGTGCGCAACTGCTGCCCGAAATTCAGCTGGATCTCGACCGGCGTCACCCCCGGGTGGGAACGCAGGATCTCCTTCAGATTCTCGATTACGGTGGGCTTGCACTGGTGCTGCTCCATCATCAACCGAACCGGTCCGTCCGCACCCTTGGTCAGGTCGGGCAGCGTGATGTCGGAGCCGATGATGCGCACCGTCTCTTCCCGGGCATCCACGCGCCCGGTCACGACCACGATGGCGTCCTCGGCGATCTGCATGCCGACCTGGGCGTAGGACTGCGGGAAGAAGAGCACCTCCACCGATCCCTCGAGATCCTCCAGCACCACCTGCGCCCAGGGCTTGCCGTCCTTGGTCATCCGCCGGGTGACACCGGACAGAATGCCGGCCAGGGTGACCTTCTCGCCCTCCTTGACCGCGTCGGACTGCACGTCAGCGATGGTGAGGTCGGACGACGCGCGCAGCACGTGCTCGACGCCGAACAGCGGATGGTCGGACACGTAGAGCCCGAGCATCTCCCGCTCGAAGTTGAGCAAGACGGACTTGTCCCACTCACCGTCCGGTACCCGGACCGCGAAGACGTCGGCGGTGACCGCGTCACCGGTTCCCGATTCGGGCGCACCGAAGCTGAACAGGTCGAACTGCCCGACCGCCTCGGCGCGCTTGGTGCCGACGACCGCGTCGACGGACTGTTCGTACACCTGGATCAGGCCCTTGCGGCTGTGGCCGAGCGAGTCGAAGGCCCCCGCCTTGATCAGCGCCTCGATGGTGCGCTTGTTGCAGGCGACGGAGTCGACCTTGCGCAGGTAGTCGGCGAAGTCGGCGAAGGCACCCTTCTCCCGGCGGGAGCCGGTCACGGAAGTCACCACGTTGCTGCCGACGTTGCGCACGGCGGACAGGCCGAACCGGATGTCGTTGCCGGTCGGGGTGAAGTTGGCATCGGAGGAGTTGACGCACGGCGGCAGCACCTTGATGCCCATCCGCCGGCATTCAGCCAGGTAGACAGCCATCTTGTCCTTGTCGTCCTTGACCGAGGTGAGCAGCGCGGCCATGTATTCGGCCGGATAGTTGTGCTTGAGGTAGGCGGTCCAGTAGGACAGCACGCCGTAGGCGGCGGTGTGTGCCTTGTTGAACGCGTAGTCGGAGAAGGGCAGCAGGATGTCCCACAGCGCCTTGACCGCCTCGGCCGAATAGCCGCGCTCGCGCATACCCCCGGAGAACGTCTCGTACTGCGCATCCAGTTCGGCTTTCTTCTTCTTGCCCATGGCGCGCCGGAGCAGGTCGGCGGCGCCCAGGGTGTAGCCGGCCAGCTGCTGCGCGATGGCCATGACCTGTTCCTGATAGACGATCAGGCCGTAGGTGTCACCGAGAATGTCCTTCAACGGCTCGGCCAACTCGGGGTGGATCGGAACCACCGGTTTGCGGCCGTTCTTGCGGTCGGCGTACTCGTTGTGGGAGTTGGCGCCCATCGGACCCGGCCGGTAGAGGGCCAGCACGGCCGAGATGTCCTCGAAGTTGTCCGGACGCATCGAGCGCAGCAGCGCTCGCATCGGCCCACCGTCGAGCTGGAACACCCCGAGCGTGTCGCCGCGGGTGAGCAGCTCGTAGGTCGGCTTGTCGTCCAGCGGCAGTTCCTCCAGCACCAGGTCGATGCCCCGGTTGGCCTTGATGTTGTCGACCGCGTCGTCCAAAATCGTCAAATTGCGCAGGCCCAGGAAGTCCATCTTGATGAGCCCGAGGCTCTCGCAGGACGGATAGTCGAACTGCGTGATGATGGCGCCGTCCTGCTCGCGGCGCATGATCGGGATGACGTCGACCAGCGGAGCCGAGGACATGATGACGCCGGCCGCGTGCACTCCCCATTGGCGCTTGAGCCCCTCCAGGCCCTTGGCGGTGTCGACGACGCGCTGAACCTCGGGATCGGATTCGTAGAGGGCGCGGAACTCGCCCGCCTCGCCGTAGCGCTTGTGCTGCGGGTCGAAGATGCCCGACAGCGGGATGTCCTTGCCCATCACCGGTGGCGGCATCACCTTGGTGATGCGGTCACCCATGGCGAACGGGTAGCCCAGCACTCGGGAGGCGTCCTTGACCGCCTGCTTGGCCTTGATGGTGCCGTAGGTGACGATCTGCGCTACCCGGTCGTCGCCGTACTTCTCGGTGACGTAGCGGATCACCTCACCGCGCCGGCGTTCGTCGAAGTCGACGTCGAAGTCGGGCATCGACACGCGGTCCGGGTTGAGGAACCGCTCGAAGATCAGGCCGTGCCGCAGCGGGTCCAAGTCGGTGATGCGCATGGCGTAGGCGGCCATGGAGCCCGCACCGGAGCCACGTCCGGGGCCCACCCGGATGCCGTTCTTCTTGGCCCAGTTGATGAAGTCGGCCACGACCAGGAAGTAGCCGGGAAAGCCCATCTGGACGATGACGCCGACCTCGTACTCGGCCTGCGTGCGCACACTGTCAGGGATTCCGCCGGGATACCGATGGTGCAGGCCGGTCTCGACCTCCTTGACGAACCAGGACTCCTCCGTCTCGCCTTCGGGAACCGGGAAGACGGGCATGTAGTTCGCCGATTCGTTGAACGTGACCTCGCACCGCTCGGCGATCAGCAGGGTGTTGTCGCACGCTTCGCGCAGGTCGTACTTGTCCGCCCACAGCGAGCGCATCTCCGCCGGTGACTTCAGGTAGAAGTCCTTGGCGTCGAACTTGAACCGGTTCGGGTCGGCCATCGTCTTGCCGGACTGGACGCAGAGCAGCACTTCGTGGGCGTCGGCATCTTCGCGCCTGGTGTAGTGCAGGTCGTTGGTGGCGACCATCGGCAGGTTGAGATCGCGCCCGAGCCGGATCAGCCCGTCGCGCACCCGGGTCTCGATGTCCAGGCCGTGGTCCATCAGCTCGAGGTAGAAGTTGTCCTTGCCGAAGATGTCGCGGAATTCGGCGGCACTTCGCCGCGCGTTCTCGTAGTTACCGATGCGCAGCCAGGTCTGGATCTCACCGGAGGGGCAGCCGGTGGTCGCGATCAGGCCACGAGCGTGGTCGTTGAGGATCTCCCGGTCGGCGCGCGGCTTGTAGAAGAACCCTTCCAGGCTCGAGCGCGAGGACAGTCGGAACAGGTTGTGCATGCCCTCGGTGTTCTCGGCAAGCAGCGTCATGTGGGTGAACGCGCCGCCGCCGGAGACGTCGTCGTCGCCGCCGTTGTTCCACCTGACCCGGGTGCGATCGGAGCGATGGGTGTTCGGGGTGAGGTAGGCCTCCATGCCGATGATCGGCTTGACGCCGGCTGCCTTGGCCTGCTTGTAGAAGTCGTAGGCGCCGAAGACGTTGCCATGGTCGGTCATCGCGACCGCCGGCATGCCCATCTCGGCCGCGGTGGCGAACAGGTCCTTGAGTCGCGCCGCGCCGTCGAGCATCGAGTACTCGGTGTGCACGTGCAGGTGAACGAACGAGTCGGACGAACCCGCCGGAGCGCTAGCGGAGATGGTCACAGCGGTGCCCTCGATCCTTCGTTCAGGTGGCGCCCATCGATCAGGCTGACCAGCGACTACAGATTCTGCACCAGGGGTCCGACGACACCGGCCAGGCGCACCGGTCGGCCGAGATCCACCCGTGTTTGCCGGCGTGTCGAGCGTGTCGAGCACCGCTGCTGGCTAGACCTCCGGTTGAGGTTCATGCGCGACCTCATGCGCGACCTCGTGCGCAACCGGCGATGTGACAGCATCGATGCATGTCCATCATCAAGATCAACGCAATCAGCGTGGAGCCCGGTAGCGGCGACGAGCTGGCGCACCGATTCGCAGCGCGCGCAGGCGCCGTCGACGACCAGGACGGCTTCGAGGGTTTCGAGCTGCTCAAGCCGACCGATGAACGCAGCACCTGGCTGGTCATCACCCGGTGGCGGGACGAGGAGGCCTTTCAGGCTTGGACGAACTCGCCGTCCTTCGCGCACGGGCACCGCTCGGCCGCCGAGCGGGCGGGCGAGCCGGCACCCAAGCCGGTGGGCGTGCACAGCGAGGTCTGGTCCTACGTCGTAGCAGGTCGCTCGTCGAGCTGAGGGGCCGGCGCCTGCTCCGCATCGCCCGTCCCGATGCCTGTCGCTGACCGCGCCCGCTCTGACGGCAGCCGGCGGGCTACTGGTCGGCAGCGAGCACGTCGAGCGCGTGCTGCAGGTCGGCCGGGAAGGGCGAGCTGACCTCCAGGTACTCCCCCGTCGCCGGGTGATCGAAGCCGAGCACGCGGGCGTGCAGCCACTGCCGGCTCAAGCCGAGACGACGGCTCAGCACCGGATCGGCGCCGTAGGTCATGTCGCCGCAGCACGGGTGCCGCAGTGCTGCCATGTGCACCCGGATCTGGTGGGTGCGCCCGGTCTCCAGCCGCACGTCCAGCAGCGACGCGGCCGGAAATGCCTCGACCGTTTCATAATGGGTGATGCTGGGCCGGCCACCGGCGACGACGGCGAACTTCCAGTCCGAGGAGGGATGCCGGTCGATCGGCGCGTCGATGGTGCCGCTGCTCGGGTCGGGATGACCCTGCACCAGCGCCGAGTAGAGCTTGCGCACGGTCCGCTCCTTGAACGCGCGCTTGAGCACCGTGTAGGCATGCTCGCTCTTGGCCACCACCATGGCACCGGTCGTACCCGCGTCCAGCCGGTGCACGATGCCTTGACGCTCGGCGGCGCCGGACGTGGAGATGCGGATGCCCATGGCGGCCAGCCCCTGCGTCACGGTCGGGCCGGTCCAGCCCATGCTGGGGTGCGCGGCGACGCCGACCGGCTTGTCGACGATCACGATGTCCTCGTCCTGGTACAGCAGGCTCATCCCGTCCACCGGAGTCGGGGGCGCGGCCGCCAGGTCGACCGGCTCGGGGATGGTGATCTCCAGCATCGCGCCGGCATGGACCTTGTCCGAGCGAGCCGGTGGCCGGAAATCCAGGCTCACCGCACCCTCGTCGATCAGGTTGGCGGCCGCGGTACGCGACAGGCCGAACATCCGGGAGATGGCCACGTCCAGCCGCAGCCCGTCCAGCCCGTCTGGCACGGGCAGCAGCCGGGCCTCAGCCATGCCGATACCGATCGGTCACCGTGCCGTCGGTGCCGGCCGCCGCATCGGCATCGCCGGCACGCTCGGCATCGCCGGCACGCTCGGCATCGTCGGCGCCTCCGATCGTGGAGGACGCACGACTACCGGCAAGGTCGACGTTGAGCAGCGACAGCAGCACAGCCAGCACCGCTCCGATCGTGATGCAGGAGTCGGCCAGGTTGAAGGTGGGAAAGGTCCAGTGGCTGTTCGGGAAGACGGTGATCCAGTCGACGACGTGACCCTTGCCGGGGCCGGGTGCGCGGAAGAACCGGTCGGTGAGGTTGCCCAGTGCGCCGCCCAGCACCAGTCCGAGCGAGACCGCCCACCCGACCGAACGCAGCCGGCGGGCGGCGCGCACGATGATCACCACGACCGCCAAGGCGATGAGGGTCAGCACCACGGTCATCCCCGTACCGACCGAGAAGGCGGCGCCGGAGTTGCGGGCCTGCACCAGGTGCAACGCCCCGCCCAACAGTCGCTTGTCGTCGTAGGGCGAGATCGTCGCTACCACGATGCACTTGCTGATGATGTCGGCTGCCAGCGCGCACGCGGCCACCACCACGAACAGCAGGATGCGCCGGGGTCGCTGCGCCGGTTGGGCCTGGAAGGAGCTCACCCGTCCATTGTCTCAGGCAGGCGGGACAACGCGGATCCGGTGGGCCTCGGCCCTGCTGCCGCTAGTGCCGCTCTTCCCGGGACTTGCATCCGGCGTCCATGGTGGCCATCGGCAGCGCCTTGAGCCGCGCCTTGGGAATGGGGTTGCCGCAGCTCTCGCACATGCCGTACGTCCCGGCGTCGATCCGTTCCAACGCGTGCTCGATCTGGATGAGCAGATCGTGCCGGTTGTTGGCGATCGACTGCTCCTGCTCGCGCTCGAAGGTCTTGCTGCCGGCGTCCGCCTGGTCGTCACCGGCCCCGTCGGTGTGGTCCTGTTGCAGGTCGTTGAGCGCCAGCATGGACTGGTTGTATTCCGCCTGCATCTCGTTGAAATCGCTCTCCAGCTGCGCGCGGATCTCGGCCAGATCGGCGGCGCTGAGATCGGACTTCACCCGCTGCGGCGGCGTGTCAGCAAGCGCCGCACGCGCCTTGGTAGCAGCAGACTTCGCCGGGGCCGCCTTAATGGCAGTCGCCTTGGAGGCTGTCGCCTTGCTGGCTGTCGCCTTGGAGGCAGTCGCCTTGGAGGCAGTGGCCTTGGAAGCTGTCGCCTTGCTGGCTGTCGCCTTGCTGGCAGTGGCCTTGGAGGCAGTCGCCTTCACCGGTGTCGTCGAGGTGGCAGGCGCAGCCTTGGCAGCCGTCGCCTTCTTGGCGGGCGCGGCCTTCTTGGCGGGCGCGGCCTTCTTGGCGGGCGCGGCCTTCTTGGCGGGCGCGGCCTTCTTGGCGGGCGCGGCCTTCTTCGCGGCCGTGGCAGCCGTCGCCTTCTTCGCGGGCGCGGCCTTCTTCGCGGGTGCAGCCTTCTTCGCGGGTGCAGCCTTCTTCGCCGGCGCGGCCTTGTTCGCGGCCGTGGCAGCCGTCGCCTTCTTCGCGGGTGCAGCCCTCTTCGCCGGTGCAGCCTTCTTCGCCGGCGTGGCCGTGCTGGCTGCCTTCTTGGCCGGCGCTGTCTTGGCCGGTGCTGTCTTCGCCGCAGGCGCCGCACCGCCTGTGGCCCGACGCAACGCGCTGCTGATCCGTCCACGAACCCCGGCCATAACGCCCCTCTCAGGAGACACCATTCAGGACGTCCCGGCGGTTGGCTCCACCGGGACGTCAGATCACCGAGCCCAGCGGTACTCCGAGCCCGGCAAGGGCGCCAAGAATACGGGCGCCCAGCCTACCGATGCTAGTCGGCGCGCCGCGCGGCAGCACCGCAGCGCGGCAGGGGCCCGCGCTCGGTCGGACCGTCGACCCCGCACCATCCTGACGCCAGCACCGGCAATGCCTTCGACGACTGGCAGCCCGGGCCACTACACTCGTGCTCGGCGTTGACGAGGACTGGCCCGGCGGCAAATCCGAAGCGACCCGGGGACGGTGCGAGCCCGGGGATGAGCACCGGTCACCTATCACCTCCGAGCCGCGGAAGAACGGGTACCGGGCGGTGCCCCAGTAGAACCGCACGCACGGCAAGAGAGGGCGGCCCCGCCGCCAAGAAGGGTGGTACCGCGGCAGCGCGAGCTGTCGTCCCTTCACCGCTCGCGCGAGTGCTCCCGTAGCTGCTCACGCGCAGACCGAGCACAGGTGAAGGAGTACACCGATGGCCTACCAGCCACTGCCCGCGCACGTCGATCTGGCCGCAATGGATCACGAGGTGATCGACTTCTGGACCCAGGCCAAGGTGTTTCAGCGCAGCCTGGAGCAGAACGCCGGCGGCCCGGCCTTCACCTTCTACGAGGGCCCGCCGACCGCCAACGGCATGCCGGGTACCCATCACATCCCGGCGCGGGCGTTCAAGGACCTGTTCCCCCGGTTCAAGACGATGAAGGGCTACCACGTGCCCCGGATCGGCGGCTGGGACTGTCACGGCCTGCCTGTCGAGCTTGCGGTGGAGAAGGAGCTGGGCTTCACCGGCAAGGCCGACATCGAGCGCTACGGCATCGCCGAGTTCAACGCCAAGTGCCGCGCGTCGGTGCAGCGGCACGTCGACGCCTTCACGGCGATGAGCGAGCGGATGGGGTACTGGGTCGACTACGACAACGCGTACTGGACGATGAACGCCAGCTACGTGCAGTCGGTCTGGTGGGCACTCAAGCAGATCTTCGACAAGGGCCTGCTGGTGGAGGACTACCGGGTCTCGCCCTACTGCCCGCGATGCGGCACCACGCTGTCCGACCACGAGGTGGCTCAGGGCTACGAGACGGTGGTTGACCCGTCGGTGTACGTGCGCTTCCCTGTCACCTCCGGGCAGTGGGGCGGCCGGGCCGACCTGCTGGTATGGACCACCACGCCGTGGACCCTGGTGTCCAACACCGCGGTCGCGGTTAATCCGGCGGTGAGCTACCTGGTCACCAGCAGCGCGCATGGCACCGTGGTGATCGCCGAGCCGCTCGCCGAGAAGGTGCTTGGCGACTACACCGAACTGGCCCGCTACCCCGGCACCGAACTCGAGCGCTGGACCTATCAGCGGCCGTTCGACCTGATCGAGGTGGGGACGCCGGAAACGCCGGCCAACTTCGTGGTGCTCGCCGACTACGTGACCACCGAGGACGGCACCGGCCTGGTGCACCAGTCGCCGGCGTTCGGCGCCGAGGACCTCGCGGTATGCCGCCGCTACGGTCTGCCGGTGGTCAACCCGATCGGCAAGGACGGGCACTTCCTGCCCGAGCTGCCGCTGGTCGGAGGCATGTTCTTCAAGGATGTCGACGAGCGGCTGGTCGCCGAGTTGCAGGCACGCGGACTGCTCTTCAAGCACGTCGCCTACGAGCACGCCTACCCGCACTGCTGGCGCTGCCACACCCCGCTGATGTACTACGCGCTGCCGTCCTGGTACGTGCGCACGACGGCCCGCAAGGACGAGCTGATCGCCCAGAACGAGGCCACCAACTGGTACCCGGACACGATCAAGCACGGCCGGTACGGTGACTGGCTGGACAACAACATCGACTGGGCGCTGTCCCGCGATCGGTACTGGGGCACGCCGCTGCCGATCTGGCGCAACGACGAGGATCCGAGCCGGCTGGTGTGCGTCGGCTCGCTGGCCGAGCTGTCCGAGCTCGTCGGCGAGGACCTGTCCGAGCTCGATCCACACCGGCCCTTCGTCGACGAGCCCACGTTCACCCTGCCCGGCGTGCCCGGCACGTTCCGCCGCGTACCGCAGGTGATCGACGGCTGGTTCGACTCGGGCGCGATGCCGTTCGCCCAGTTCGGGGCGCCCTACCTCAACGACGAGCAGTTCCGGGCGGCCTACCCGGCCGACTTCATCTGCGAGGGCATCGACCAGACCCGGGGCTGGTTCTACACGCTGATGGTGATCGGCACCCTCGTGTTCGACCAGAGCTCGTACCGCAACGTGGTCTGCCTGGGCCTGATCATGGCCGAGGACGGGCGCAAAATGAGCAAGCACCTGGGCAACATCCTGGAGCCGATGCCGCTGATGGACAAGCACGGCGCGGATGCGGTGCGCTGGTTCATGCTGGCCTCGGGCTCGCCGTGGTCGGCGCGCCGGGTCGGGCACAAGGTGCTGGAGGAGATCGCCTCCAAGGTGCTGCGCACCTACTGGTCGCTGGCCTCCTTCCAGTCGCTGTATGCCCGCGCCAACGGCTGGTCGCCGGGGGCGGACGCCGGCACCGCATCGGTGCTCGACCAGTGGGCTCGGTCGGAGACCGCACGGGTCGCCGCCGAGGTGGATGCTGCGCTGGAGGACTATGACGCAGCCCGCGCCGGCCGGGCGCTCGCGGAGCTGATCGACGACCTGTCCAACTGGTACGTGCGCCGGTCCCGGCGGCGATTCTGGGAGGGTGATCCGGCCGCGTTGCAGACCCTGCACGACTCCCTCGACACCCTCACCCGGATGCTGGCGCCGTTCGTACCGTTCATCACGGAGAAGGTGTGGCAGGCGCTGTTCGCAGAGTCCTCAGGTATCGACTCCGTGCACCTGGCGGCCTGGCCGCAGCCGGTCACGTCGGCCGATCCTCAGCTGCGCGAGCAGGTCGCGCTGGTGCGGCGGCTGGTCGAGCTCGGCCGGGCCGCGCGTGCGGCGTCGAAGGTGAAGACACGCCAGCCGCTGGCGCGGGCCCTGATCTCGGCCCCAGGCTGGGAGCGGCTGCCCGAACAGCTGCGGGCCGAGGTGGCCGACGAGCTCAACGTCGTCGAGCTGGCCGAGCTGGCGCGCGCCGCGGACCTGGTGGATGTCAGCGTCAAGCCGAACTTCCGCGCCCTCGGCAAGCGGTTCGGCCCGCGGATGAAGGAGGTGGCGGCAGCGGTCGCCGCGGCCGACCCGGCCGAGATCGCGGCTGCCCTGCGCGCAACCGGCCGCTATCAGCTCGGTGAGTTCGGCGAGGTGGACGTCGAGGAGTTGGTCGTCAGCGAGGCGCCGGTATCGGGCTGGGCGGTGGAAGCGGCCGGCCCCGACACGGTCGCCCTCGACCTGGAGCTGACCCCGGAGCTGCGCAGGCTGGGGACCCTTCGCGACATCGTGCGCATCGTTCAGGACGCGCGCAAGAACGCAGGCTTCGAGGTCACTGACCGGATCGAGCTTGCCTGGCGGGTCGGCGGTGCGCCGACCGCGGCAGAAGCGATCCGGGCGCATGCGGCGGAGCTGGGCCGCGAAGTGCTCGCGAGCGGCATCAACGAGGGCGAGCCAGCGGGTGACGGCTGGTATCAAGCGGAGGACGCTGAGCTCGGCCTGCACCTGTGGCTGCGGCGAACCAGCTAGGTAGCCGACCGGCCTGACCGCTGTCCGCGCGCGGTCAGGCCGCGGCCAGCCGGTTCAGGTCAACCGGTTGTCGGGATCGCAGACCGCGCAGGGGGTGAAGCCGTCCGCCACCGCCTGCGCCAGCGGCACCGGTTCGGGCACCGAGCCGGTGAGCGTCCGGCACTCGGACAGGTGATACCGCGGGCGCCCGTCGATGACCCATACCCGCGACTGCCCGTAGCGCGCGACCGGGGCGACGGTGTCGGCCGCGGGCGGCTCATCCGCCAGCCCGTCACCGCTGCCAACCACAGCATCACCGAGGCCGGCAGGCAACGGCTCGACGGAGGGGTCCGGTGGCGCTGACGCAACCGGCTCGGTAGCGGCCGCGCCCTCGGTGGCGGCCGCACGGCGGCTGGCTTCGGCGGCGGCTGCTGCCAGCGCTCGGGTGCTCTCGTCCCGCTCCGATTCGGCGCGGGCCAGCCGCTCGGCTTCGGCGAGTCGCGCAGCCGCGACAGCCCGCCGCTGCCGCCGGCCGCGCACGATGGTGGCAACCGCAACCAGGCTGACCGCGATCGAGAACAGCGCCAGCGTGGTGTTGCTGCTGACCAGGGCAAGCACCAGCAACGCCAGAGCGGCGACGAGCAGGAGGAGGATGGCCAGCTGCACGTCGCCGCTCTAAGGGCTCTGGGTGATCAGGTTCGCGAGTCGGTTGTTACTGGGCCTTCTCGGGCTCCTTCTCCGCGGCGTCCGCGCGGCTGCCACTGGCGTCCAGGTCACGCAGCTGCGATTCCAGGTAGCTCTTGAGTCGCGAGCGGTACTCGTGCTCGAAGGTCCGCAGCTCCTCCAACCGCTTCTCCAACGCGCCCTTGCGCTGCTCAAGCTGGCTGGTGATCTGGTTGGCGCGCTGCTCGGCTTCCTGCACCGTGGTCGCAGCCTTGGCGCGCGACTCACGGTCCAGCTGCTCGGCCCGGGCCTGTGCCTCGCTGACCGTCTTCTCGTGGAACGCGCGGGCCTCGGCCTGCACCCGCTCCAGGTGCGCCTTGGCATCGGCGACGGTCTTGTCGTGATGTGCCTTGGCGGCAGCGGTCTGCTCGTCGGCCGCCTGCTGCGCCAACGCCAGCACTCGCTCGGCCTGGCCCAGCTGAGCCGCGGCGCCGCCGGCAGCCGCAGCCGATGCCGCACTGCCGGTGCCACCGGCTGCCTTGGCTGCGGCCGCTTCCTGCTGCGCAGCCTGCGCGGCCTGCTGTGCTTGCTGGGCCTGCTGGCGTGCCTGGTTCAACGCGGCCTCCAGCTCGCCGACCCGGGCGGTCAGCCGCTTGCTCTCCTCGCGCGCCGAGGTCAGCGCCTGCGCGTCCGCCCCGTTGCCCTGCGCGGGTGCCTGCTGCTGCCGAGCCTGCGCGAGCGCAGCCTCCAGCTCGCTGACCCGGGCCGTCAGGCGCTTGTTGTCGGCCTGCGCCGCGTTGAGTGCACCGTTGTCGGATGCCGGCACGCCACCACCGGCGTGGTTCTTCAGCTCGGCGTTCTCCTCGATCAGGCGCGCGAGCTCCACCTCGATGATGTCGAGGAACGCGTCGACCTCTTCTTCGTCGTAACCACGCTTGCCGATCGGCGGCTTCTTGAAGACCACATTGTGGACTTCAGCGGGTGTCAACGGCATCGGGTCACCTCTGTGCGCTCGTTGGCCGCCCTGCGCGTGTCAGGCCGGCCAGCAGTGGGAACGGTCGGTCGTGCATTCAATGTTCGTCTTCAGTTACAAGGTCTACTACAGCTTCAGTATGAGCCCCGCACCGGTTCGGCGGACGCTCGACCCCTCACTCACTGTGAACATGTGCATAGGGAGGATAGCGAGTAACGGGGCTGGTGTGACGCACGAGGGCACAAAGTGCCCGTCCGTGGCGGGGTACCCGGAGACCGGCTAGAGCGGCCCGTACGTGCTGGCGATCGAATCGACCAGCAGGCTGAGCACCCACAGGATCAGGAACAGTACGTAGATGCTGACGTCGAAGACCAGGCCGCCGAGCCGGAGCGGCGGGATCATCCGCCGCAGCGCTTTCACCGGCGGGTCGGTCACCATGTAGACAGCCTCCAAGGCCACCGCCGCGGCGCCGGCCGGTCGCCACGACCGGGCGAACGTGCGGGTGGTCTCGACGATCAGGCGAGCGACGATGAGCAGGTAGAACACTCGCAGCGCGAGTGAAACCGCCGCCCAGAACGCACCCATGACTTCATTCTCGCATCACCGCCCGGCTCGTGGTGACCACGACCCCGGACGCGTCAGCTCTGGTTGTAGAAGCCACCCTCGACGATGCGCTGCTTGTCGGCCGCGGTCACCGACACGTTGTGCGGGCTGAGCAGGAACACCTTGGGGGTGACCCGCTCGATCGAGCCGTGCAGGCCGAAGGTCAGGCCAGCTGCGAAGTCCACCAGACGCTTGGCATCGGCGTCGTCCATCTCGGTCAGGTTCATGATCACCGGCGTACCGGCACGGAACTGCAGCCCGATGGTCTTCGCCTCGTTGTAGGTGCGCGGGTGCAAGGTGGTGATGCGCTGCGGCGGCTGCTCGTAGGCGACGTCGTAGTCGTCGTAGACCTCGGTCTCCACCGGAGCCGGCTCGGCGTATCCGCCGCGCGCGTGCGCGACCTCGGCGACCTCACGCCGCTGATACTGCGGGTCCCGGGCCAGGGCGCCGTACGACTCGCCCTCGGCATAGTCGTCGTCCTCGACCAAGCCGAGGTAGACGCCCATCTTCCGAAAGGCTGTGGCCATGTCGTCCTCCTGAATACCGGTACCTGAAACTAGGCATGACGCCTGCTGCGCGCCGACGCTATCCGAAATTGGCCGTGCGGCGGCCGAGCAACGCCGTACCGACACGCACATGTGTCGCACCGTGCCGGATCGCCGCCTCCAGATCGCCACTCATGCCGGCCGAAAGGATCGTGGCGCCGGGATGGTCGACCCGTAGCTGCGCGGCCAGGCCCGCGAGTCGCTCGAAGGCCGGCTCGGGGTCGGCGCCGAGCGGTGCCACCGCCATCAGCCCTGCCAGCCGCAGCGATCCGGCGGCGGCGATGTGCCCGGCCAGCTCGGGCAGTTGTTCAGCGCGCACGCCGCCGCGGTCATCCGCGGCGCCCGGCTCGTCCAGGCTGACCTGGATCAACACCGGCAGCACCCTTGCGGCCCGGTCGGCGCCCGCGTCCAGAGCGCTGGCCAGCTGTGGCCGGTCGACGCTGTGTACCAGACCGGCGTAGCGGGCCACCGACCTGGCCTTGTTCGTCTGCAGCCGGCCGATGAAATGCCAGGTGACCGCAGCATCGGTAAGGCGTGCGACCTCCTCGACCTTGGCAGCTGCCTCCTGGTCGCGGCTCTCCCCCAGATCGGGCACGCCCGCCTCGGCGAGCAAGGCCGCGTCCTGCGCGGGGAAGAACTTGGTGACGCCGATCAGTGTCACCTCAGCCGGGTCGCGACTCGCCGCCTGACAGGCCGCGTCGATGCGCTGTCGCAGCCGCGCCAGGTTGGCCGCGATCTCGGCTCGGCGAGCATCCGGGGACGTCACCACCGGATGCCCGCCGAAGTGTGCGGATCACTTGAGAAAATCGGGCACATCCAGCTCGTCATCGGGTTCGGCCGGCCGACGGGCCGGCGGCGTGCTCGTGGTGGACGGTGACCAGGCAGCTCCCCCGCCGGCGGAGGGTGCCGACTGGTTGCTGGCTGCGGCCTGGCCCGCCGCACCCGGGTGACTGGCCGCGCCGGGCAGCGCAGGTCGCTCCGAGCTGGCAGGCGTGCTCGCCGGCGTGCTGGCCTGGCCACCCGAGTAGTCGCCGTCGCGGCGAACCTCGACCTTCTTGTACGGCAGTTGGCCGGAGTCGAAGCCGGCCGCGATCACGGTCACCTTCACCTCATCGCCCAGGGTGTCATCGATGACAGCGCCGAAGATGATGTTGGCGTCCGGGTGCGCCGCCTCCGCCACCAGCGAGGCAGCGTCATTGATCTCGAACAGGCCCAGGTCGGAACCGCCGTAGATCGAGAGCAGCACGCCGTGCGCGCCCTCCATGCTTGCTTCCAGCAGCGGGGAGGCGATCGCCATCTCGGCGGCCGCCCGGGCACGACCATCACCACGGGCCGAGCCGATGCCCATCAGCGCCGAACCGGCACCGCTCATCACGCTCTTCACGTCGGCGAAGTCGAGGTTGATCAGACCCGGCGTGGTGATCAGGTCGGTGATGCCCTGCACACCGGACAGCAGCACCTGGTCGGCGCTGCGGAAGGCATCCATGACCGACACGTTGTGGTCGGAGATCTGCAGCAACCGGTCGTTCGGAATCACGATCAGCGTGTCGCATTCCTGCCGGAGCTGTTCGATTCCCATCTCGGCCTGGGTGGCGCGCTTCTTGCCCTCGAAGGAGAACGGCCGCGTCACCACGCCGATGGTCAGCGCGCCGAGCTTGCGAGCCATGCTGGCGATCACCGGCGCGCCACCGGTGCCGGTGCCGCCGCCCTCGCCCGCGGTCACGAAGACCATGTCGGCGCCCTTGAGCACCTCCTCGATCTCATCCCGGTGGTCCTCGGCGGCCTTGCGACCCACCTCCGGCTGGGCGCCGGCACCGAGGCCGCGGGTCAATTCCCGCCCGACATCGAGCTTGACGTCTGCATCGGACATCAGCAGGGCCTGGGCGTCGGTGTTCACCGCGATGAACTCGACGCCCTTCAGGCCCTGCTCGATCATCCGGTTGACCGCGTTGACGCCGCCGCCGCCGACGCCGACGACCTTGATCACGGCGAGGTAGTTGTGCGGTGAACTCATGAGCTGTGTCCTTCGGTCATTCGGCTTCGATGATATGGCTGGCATGGTGGCTGGGGCTGAACCCTCACCCTCAAGTAGACCGTTAACGTTATGTCAACCTGAGTGATAGTGCGAAAGTAGTTGCCAGACCCGCCGAGGCGGGAAGGCGCGCCGATTGTGTTGGGAGAAAAAGCCGAACCCGGGACGTGGCAGCCGGCTCGACACTGATTATGCGCCGCGGCTGATGACCGAGCTCGGGTCGCTGACGTCGAAGTACTGCCCCGGTTGGTGCACCAGCACCGGCAGCAGCGTCGCCTTCTCTGTATCGCGGTCGGTGCCGCCCCAGAGCACGGTGCGCCCATCGGTCAGGGTCAGGGTGATGCTCTGTGTGGTGGGCACCGAGATCCGGCCGACCACCGTGCGGAAGGCCGGTGACAGCGCGCCGGCGACCGTCGCCGCAGCGGCCGCCTTCGCCTGGTCACCGGACACCTGCAGCGCCGGCAATCCCGCGGGAGCGCTGCGCGCGGTGGCGAACTCGACGTTGTCCGCATCGACCAGCACCACGCCGGCCACGTCAGGACGGTAACCGACCGCGCTGCGCTCGGTGACCGTGATGGTGACCGTGGATGGGTAGGAGGTGTGCACGGTGACGGTACGCACCGCCGGGATCCGCGCCACCCGGTCGCGGATCGCGCCGGTGTCCAGCCGGGACAGCGGGGCCCCGTGCCGGATGCCGGCGGCGTCGAGGATCTGGGAGTCGCTGACCCGATGCTCGCCGCTCACCCGGATCGTGCGCACTCCCAGAGCGCTGGAGAAGCCGACCAGCCAGATCGTCACCAGCACCAGGGAGAGCACGCCCGGCAGCACCAGCAACCGGGTCCGGTGCCGGGCCGGCCCGGGCACGGTGCCGCTCATCCGCCGCTCCCGGCATCGCTGGTCGGCTGCGCGCCGGAGCGCTGCTCGATGGCGCGCAGGATGAGCGGGCACAGCAGGTGCACGTCGCCGATGCCCATGGTCAGCACCAGGTCACCGGGCCGGGCGAGGGTGGCGACCTGGTCCGGCACCGCCGACCACTCGGGCTGGTACTGCACCGCCGCCGGCGGCAGCGGCACCCGGTCGGCGATCACCGCGCCGCTGACCCCGGGAATCGGCTCCTCGCGGGCCGGGAAGATGTCCAGCACGACCGCGGCATCGGCTATCGCAAGCGCCTGGCCGAATTCGGCGGCGAAGGTCTGGGTTCGGCTGTACGTCCCGGGCTGGAACACGCCGATCAGCCGCCCCTTCGGCTTGCCGTAGCGCTCCGCGTCGGCCCGCAGCACCGCCTGCGCCGCCTCGAGCTGTGCCCGCACCTCCGTCGGGTGGTGGGCGTAGTCGTCGTACACCCGCACGCCATCGGCGGTCCCGCGCAGTTCGAACCGGCGGTCCACCCCGCCGAATCGCCGCCACGCCGCGTCCGCCGCGGCCGGATCCGCTGCCAGCTCGTGCAGCACCACGAGCGCCGCGGAGGCGTTCAGCGCCATGTGCCCACCGACCAGCGAGCTGACCGTGACGGCGCGGGGTTGCGGGGCCAGCCCGCTCACCGTGAAGCTGATCGCGTTGTCGCTGGCGCGCACGTCGTGCACCCGCACGTCGGCGCGGGAGCCCATCCCGTAGCGGCGCACCCGCAGACCTCGGGCGCGGCCGTACTCCCCCAGCTGCTCCGCGGTCGGGTCATCGGAGCAGACCACCAGCAGGCCGCCAGGGCGGATCCGCTCCACGAACTGCTCGAAGCCGCGGACGACACCGGCCAGATCACCATAGTTCTCCAGGTGATCGGCCTCGACGTTCGTGATCACCGCGATGTCCGGCGCCAGCAGCAGGAACGAGCCGTCACTCTCGTCCGCCTCCACGATGAAGGCGTCACCACCACCGACGTGACCGTTGGTGTGCGCCTCGTGCAGGTTGGCCCCGATCGCGAACGAGGGATCCAGGCCGGACTCGATGGCGGCCACCGTCAGCAGCGAGGTGGTGCTGGTCTTGCCGTGCGTGCCCGCGATGGCGACTGCCCGATGACCGGCCACCAGCGCACCCAGGGCGGCGGCGCGCCGGATCACCAGCAGGCCGCGCTCGCGGGCCGCCACCAGCTCGACATGCTTCGGGTTGATCGCGGTGGTGTAGACGAAGGTGTCTATGCCATCGAGGTGATCGACGGAGTGCCCGATCGCGATCTGCGCGCCGAGCGCGCGCAGGTCTGCCACCGTGGCCGACTCCTTGTTCTCGCAGCCGCTGACCTGGAAACCGCGGCCGAGCAGCAGCCGAGCCAGCGCGCTCATCCCGGAACCCGCAATTCCCATCAGGTGAATGCGCCCCAGCTCGGCGGCGGCCGGAATGGTCTCCGAGGCAGCCGAGGCGACCAGCGCGGCACCGGGGGGCGCCCAATCCGCAGGCCGCTGGAAGCTCGACTGGTGCCGGTGCGCGGCATCCGGCTGCTCGGTGGGCGGTTCAGCTGTCATGGGCCAGCTCCAGGATCCGGGCAGCCATCACGTCGGCCGCATCGCGCGCACCGGTCTGCCGAGCGGCCTGGGACATCGCCGCCAGCCGGCCGGCGTCCAGCAGCACCGGCAGCACAGTGGCCACGATCCAGTCGGGCGTCAGCTGCTCGTCGGCCACCAGCAGCCCGCCACCCGCGGCGACGATCGGCTCCGCGTTGCTGCCCTGCTCGCCACCGCGCAGGGGCAACGGCACGTAGGCGGCAGGAAGCCCCACTGCAGCCAGCTCGGCAACCGTCATGGCGCCGGATCGGCAGAGCACGAAGTCGGCTGCGGCATAGCCACTGGCCATGTCCTCCAAGTACGGCACCACCACGTAGGCAGGCTCCCCGGCCCCTCGCGGCGGTGGCGTGACCGGGTTCTTGGGTCCCGGGATGTGCAGCACCTGCACCCCGGATTCCGCCAGCTCCCGCTGCGCGCCGAGCATCGCCTGGTTGATGCGCACCGCACCCTGCGAGCCGCCGGTCACCAGCAGCGTCGGCAGACCCTGTGCCAGGCCGAATCGGGCTCGTGCCGCGGCCCGCTCGGCGAGCCGGTCGAGCTGCACGATGGCCGGGCGCAGCGGCATGCCGACCGGGTGCGCGTGCGCGATCCGCACCGAGGCGGTGGCCGTGTACACCTCGTGCGTCAGGTAGGAGGCGACTCGATTGGCGATCCCGGCCCGGGCGTTCGCCTCGTGGATCACGATGGGAATCCTGCGCCTGCGGGCAGCGAGGTAGGTGGGCAGCGCGACGTAGCTGCCGAAGCCCACCACCACCCGGGCACCGACCTGATCGAGTACCGCACCGGCCGCCCGGACCGAGGATGCGACCCGGCCCGGTGTGCGGAGCAGATCGAGATTCGGCTTACGCGGCAAGGGAACTGGCGGGATGAGCTGCAGCGGGTAGCCGCGCGCCGGGATGAGCGTGGTGTCCAGCCCGCGCTCGGTGCCGATCGCAGTGATCACGGCAGCCGGGTCCCGTCGCCGGATCGCGTCGGCGACGTTCATCGCGGGCTCGATGTGCCCGGCCGAGTGACCGCCGGCGATGACGATGCTGGCAACACCGGACCTGGCCGCCGCCGGGCCACCGCCTGCAGGCATGCTCGAACTGCTGGGCGCCACGGCTACGCGCCCCGTTGCCGGCGCGTCGGCGCCGTGCGGTCGTTGCTCGGCCGAGGCTGGCCGGCCCGCCCGGTACCCGCGCGCGGCGGCACCGTGCGCGCGCCCGAGGCACGCGCCGCAGCCTGCGGGGTGCTTCGAGCAACCGGCTGAGCGGGAGCTCGGGTCGCTGGCTGGCGTGCAGGCACTGACGGCTTCTGCTGCGCCGGCACTGACGGCCGCTGCTGCACGGCGGTGGCCGGCCGGGACGGGACGCGGGCGGCCGAGCGTGAGCGCACCACCGGAGTCGTCGGGCGGGGCGTGCCGAGCCGGCACAGGCGGATCCAGCGTGCGGTGGTGCCCGCCTTGGCCGCCCGTTGGGCCGCGGCGATCGCGTCCGGTTCGTGCCTGGCGAAGGACACCAGCATGCCGAGCACGGCGCAGGTGAGCAGCAGCGAGGTGCCGCCGTTGGAGATGAACGGCAGCGGAATGCCGGTGACCGGCAGCAACGCGGTCACGTAGCCGATGTTGATCAGGGCCTGCCCTGCGATCCAGATCGCGGCGCCGCTGGCCACCAGCCGGACGAAGGGGTCCCTGCTGCGCAGCGCGATGCGCATCGCGGCGTAGGTGAACAGGCCGAACAGCAGCAGCACCGCCAGACAGCCCAGCAGCCCGAGCTCCTCCCCGACGATGGCGAAGACGTAGTCGGTGTTCGCGTTCGGCACCCAGCCGTACTTCGAGGTGCCCTGGCCGAGCCCGACGCCGAAAAGACCACCGCTCGACAGCGCGTACAGCCCCTGCATGGTGTGGTACCCGGCTCCCTGCGCGTCCGCGTTCGGGTGCAGGAAGGTGGTGATGCGCTGCATCCGGTAGGGCTCGATGAGGACGATAAGCGCCACCAGCGAGAGCATTGCCCCGATCGCGACGCCGAAGAACCGCACCGGCAGCCCCACCATCCACAGCAGGGCGAGCAGGATCAGCAGGAAGCAAGCGGTGGTGCCGAGGTCGGAGCCGATCATGACGAGCGCGATCATCGCCAGGAAGCCGGGAACCAGCGGCACCAGCACGTGCCGCAGCCGGGTCAGGCTGCGCAATTCCTGCTTGCGGGTCAGCAGATCCGCACCCCACAGCAAGATGGCCAGCTTGGCGAACTCGGACGGCTGGATGGTGAACGGGCCAAGCTGGATCCAGCGGGCGGCCCCGTTGATGGTCACGCCGATGCCGGGCACCAGCACGGCGAGCATGAAGAAGACGGCCACACCCAGCACCGGATAGACCAGCTTGCGGTAGACGGAGGGAGCCAGCCGGACAGTCACCCAGAAGACCGGCACGCTCAGCAGGACGAACTCGATCTCCTTGATCAGCTGGGACCAGACCGCGCCACCGGTGGTGTGCACCGAGGCGGCGATGGTGGTCGAAGCCGACATGAGGACACCGAAAACCAGCAGGCCCAGCCCGGCGACCAGCAGCAACTGCAGCGAGGCGTACGGCGTTTCCAGGTAGCGGCGGCGCGTGCGGGCACTCGGGATGCCGGCGGTGCCGGGCGATACGGCGGTCATGAGCGGGCCGCCGTCAGGAGCCGGCCAGCTCGCGCACCGCATCGGCGAAGGCCTGGCCGCGGGCGCCGTAACTGGCGAACATGTCCTTGGACGCGGCCGCAGGCGCGAGCAACACCACGTCACCGGCACGGGCCAGCGACGCGGCGGCGGCCACGGTTTCGCGCATGGCTTCATCGTCGGTCCTGCTCACCTCGATCACGGGGAGATCCGGCGCGTGTCGTGCAAGTGCGGCCGAGATTCTGTGCCGGTCCACACCAAGCAGGACCGCCCCGGCGAGCCGGCCGGCGTACGCGGCAACCAGCGGCTCCACATCGGCGCCCTTGAGCTGGCCGCCGGCGATCCAGACGACGTTGCGGTAGCTGCCCAGCGACGCCGCTGCCGCGTGCGGGTTCGTCGCCTTGGAATCGTCGACGTAGCGCACGCCGGCGACAGTTGCCAGGAACTGGTTTCGGTGCGGGTCCGGCACGAAAGCACGCAGGCCGGCAGCAATCTGCGCGGGCCCCAGCCCGACGGCGCCGGCGAGCGCGGCCGCCGCCAGTGCGTTTGCCTGATTGTGGGGGCCGGACGGGTGAATCTCCTCCGCGGCGATCAGGCGTGGACCGTCACCGATGCACAGCCAGCCGGCACGCAACCCGTACTGCGCGGGACCGGGCTCGGCGAGCGTGAAGGTGACGGGCGCTCCGGCGGCGCCGGCGAGCAGCCGGCTGACCTGCCCGTCGTCGGCATTGCCGATGGCGATGTCGCCCGCCCACACCTTTGCCTTGGCTGCCGCGTAGGCAGACATCGAGCCGTGCCAGTCGAGATGGTCCTCGGCCAGATTCAGCAGCGCCCCGGCGCGCGGGCGCAACGACTGGCTGAAGTGCAGCTGGAAGCTCGAGGCCTCTACCGCGAGCACCTGGTAGCCGGGGTCGGCCTGCACCGCCTCGATCACCGGCACGCCCACATTGCCGACCGCGGCGGCGCGCAGGCCGGCCGCCCGCAGGATTGCCTCCAGCATCCGCACCGTCGTGGTCTTGCCGTTGGTGCCGGTCACCAGCAGCCACTGCGGCGCGGCCGCGCCCTGGATCCGCCAGGCCAATTCCAGCTCGCCGAGCACGGGCAGGCCGGCGGCCAGCGCCGCGACCAGCAGCGGATGTTGCGGCGGCAGGCCCGGCGAGACCATCAGCGCGTCGACACCCTGCGGTGGTTGCACCAGCCGCGGCCAGAACCTCACCCCGGGCGGCAGTTCCGGCACGGCGTCGGTGTCCGCGGTGACCTCGACCCGGGCGCCGAGTCGCAGCAACGCCTGGATGGCCGAGCGACCGGCCAGACCCGTACCGCAGACCAGAACTGTCCGGCCCGCGAAGGCCTGCGGACTCGACAGAGTGTCAGCCATGAGAGATGAACTCGGCGTAGAACAGCCCCATGCCGAAGGCGACTGCCATGCCGCTGACGATCCAGAACCGGACGATGGTGGTCACCTCGTCCCAGCCACCCAGCTCGAAGTGATGGTGAAAGGGCGCCATCCGGAACACCCGCCGCCCCTTGCCGGTACGGATCCTGGTGAACTTGAACCAGGCCGTCTGGATGACGCTCGACAGGGTGACCACCGCGAACAGGCCGCCGAGAACCACCAGCAACAGCTCGGTGCGCGACAGGATGGCCAGTCCGGCCATCAGCCCGCCGAGCGCCATCGAGCCGGTGTCACCCATGAAGATCTGGGCGGGCTTGGCGTTCCACCACAGGAAGCCGAAGCAGGCGCCCATCGCGGCCGCGGCGATCAGTGCCAGGTCCTGCGGATCGCGCACGTTGTAGCAGCCGGACAGCGCGGGGCCGGGATTGCAGGTATCGCGGAACTGGATGAAGGTGATCAGCGTGTAGGCGCCCATCACCATCGCCGCACTGCCGGCGACCAGGCCGTCCAGGCCGTCGGTCAGGTTCACCGCGTTGGTGGTGGCGGTGATGATGATGTAGGCCAGCACCAGGAATCCCACGAACCCGATGGAGATCTCGCCGATGTCACGGACGTAGGAGATGTGCTTGGAAGCCGGGGTCAAGCCGGCCTTGCTCTTGAACATCATGCAACCGGCACCGAATACCAGCGCGACGATCAGCTGTCCGAGGAACTTCGCCCGGGCCCGCAGGCCCAGATTGCGCTTGCGGCGCAGCTTGATCAGGTCGTCAAGAAAGCCCACCCCGCCGGAACCGAGCATCAGGAAGAGCAGCAGCAGACCGGAGGCGGTCGGCCCGGCATGGTCGTGGCGGACCGCGGCCGCCAGGTGCGCGATCAGGTAGGCGATCAGGGTCGATCCGATGATCGCGACCCCGCCCATGGTCGGCGTGCCTCGCTTGACCAGATGGCTCTGCGGGCCGTCCTCGCGGATCTCCTGACCGAAACCGTGCTTGCGGAAGAACTTCACGACCAGCGGCGTGAACAGGATCGAGCAGAGCAGTCCGACCAGCGCGGCGATCAGGATCGTCTTCATCCGCGGGCCCGCAACCACTCGATCAGGCCGAGCGCCACCTGCTGCAACTCGGTGACCCGCGAGCCCTTGACCAGCACCACGTCACCCGGCTGCACCAGTTCGGTGAGCCGCTGCAGCGCCGCGTCGTTGTCGGCGGCCCACTCCGCCTCACCGTTCCAGGAACCTTCCAGCGATGCCCCGCTGAAGATGGGACGGGCGCCGTCGCCCACCGCGATCAGGGCGTTGACGTCCAGCCGCACCGCGAGCCGGCCGATGCCGTCATGCTCGGCCAAAGCATCCGGGCCCAGTTCGGTCATCGCCCCCAGCACGGCGATGCTTCGCCGCCCGGTGGCCATGATTGCCAGACTCTTCAGCGCCGCCCGGACCGACTCCGGATTGGCGTTGTAGGCATCGTTGATGACGGTCACCCCGCCGACCTCGCTGACCTCCATCCGCCAGTGCGAGCGTGAGCCGGCCGACGACAGCCCCGCCGCGACGTCCGGCACCGAGGCACCCTGGGACAGCGCAGCCGCGGCCGCGGCCAGCGCGTTGGAAACCTGGTGCTCACCCAGCACGCTCAGCCGCACCGGTGCGGATTCACCCGCGCAATGCAGGGTGAACGAGGCCCTGCCGGTCGTGTCGACGCTGACGTCGGTGGCCCGCACAGCCGCCTCGGAGGATTCGCCGAAGCTGATCACGCGGGCCCGGGTGCGTCCGGCCATCGCCCGGACGAGCGGGTCATCGGCGTTGAGCACCGCGATGCCCTCGGGCGAAAGGGCCTCGACCAGCTCGCCCTTGGCCTGCGCGATCGCCGTCACCGAGCCGAACTCACCCAGGTGGGCCGATCCGACGTTGAGCACCACCCCCACCTGCGGCGCCACGATCCGGGCGAGGTGCGCGATGTGCCCGACGCCGCGCGCTGACATCTCCAGCACCAGGTAGCGGGTCCGCTCGTCGGCGAGCAGGACGGTGTAGGGAAAGCCCAGCTCGTTGTTGAACGACTCGGGTGGCGCCACCGTGGGGCCGAGTCCCTCGAACAGCTGTGCCAGCAGGTCCTTGGTCGAGGTCTTTCCTGAGGATCCGGTGACCCCCACCTTGAGGGCCGGCAGCCGCGGACCGGCGTGGCCGGCGAGCGCGGTGATCGCGGTGATCGGATCATCGACCCTGATGCTCGGCAGGTTGGGCAACTCGCGGGTTGCCAACACGGCCACCGCGCCGGCCTCGACCGCCGCCGCAGCGAAGTCATGACCGTCGACCTGGCTGCCCTCGAACGCCAGGAACAGATCGCCCGGAACCACCTTGCGGCTGTCGAACTCGACCTTGCCGGAGACCGCCCGGTCCGGATCTATACCGGCAGGGGTACCGCCGACGATGCGGGCCACCTCGGCCAGCGTCAAGGTGATCATGGGGCGGTCACTTCCGGCCGTGGGGTGGGGGTGCCGAAGCCGCGCGCGGACAGCGCTGCACGCAGGACGGTGACATCATCGAAGGCCAGCATAGTGCCAGCCACCTCCTGGCCGGTCTCATGCCCTTTGCCCGCCACCAGCACGGTATCGCCCGCTTCGGCAAGCCCAATCGCCATCTCGATGGCGCGCCCACGGTCACCCTCCTCGTGGATCTCGGCGGCCTGGCCTGCCGGCACCGCCCGCGCCCCGGCCAGCATCGCCGCCCGGATCGCCGCCGGGTCCTCGCTGCGTGGATTGTCGTCGGTGACGATCAGCACGTCGGCACCGCGCGCGGCCACCTCGCCCATCACCGGCCGCTTACCGCGATCGCGATCGCCGCCGCACCCGAGCACGATGATGAGCCGGCCGCGGGTCAGCGGCCGCAAGGCCTGCAGCGCACCGGCGACCCCGGCCGGCTTGTGGCTGTAATCGACCACGGCCAGGAAGGGCTGGTCCCCGTCGACCCGCTCCATCCGGCCGCGGACCTGCGCCCGGGCGATCGCAGGCGCGAGCGGTGCAACCGCATGGCCGAGCTGGGCCAGCAGCGCGAGGGCGAGCGTCGCGTTGGCAACGTTGTAGCGACCGGGGATGCGGCAACCCGCGGGGAACCGGCCCTGCGGTGACTCGACGAGGAAGCTGGTGGATCCGTCCGGCCGGGTCTGGATCTCGACTGCCCGCCAGTGCGCCGGTGCTGACTGGGTCGCCACAGTGACCGTACTCGGCGTGATCAATCGCCGACCCCACTCGTCGTCGATCACCACCACCTCGTGCCTGGCGCGGCCGTCGAACAGCCTCCGCTTGGCTGCGAAGTAGTCGTCCATGTCGGAGTGGAAGTCCAGGTGGTCCTGGGACAGGTTGGTGAAGCCGGCGGCCGCGAACTCGGTGCCGTCCACCCGGCCGAGTTGCAGCGCATGCGATGACACCTCCATCGCGACCGTCTGGATGCCGCGCTCGAGCATGCTTGCCAGCAGCGCCTGCAGCTGCGGCGCCTCCGGGGTGGTGAAGGGCAGCTTCAGGCTCTGCTCGGCGAGAAAGACGCCTACCGTGCCGATGATGCCCGCGCGCACCCCCGCCGCCTGCAGGCCGGCGCGGACCAGGAAGCTCGTGGTCGTCTTACCGCTGGTTCCGGTGATGCCGACCACGGGCAGCCGCCGTGAGGGGTTGCCGTACACCGCGGCGGCCAGCGGGCCCAGCACCGTCCGCGGTTGGGCTACCACGAGTGCCGGAACCCTTCCGGCGGCAGCCTGGGCCCCTGCCGGATCGGTCAGCACGGCGACGGCGCCGCGCCGCACCGCCTCGTCGAGGAAGCGGATGCCGTGCACGCTCGCACCGGGCAACGCCGCGAACAGGTCGCCCGGTCTAACGTCAGCGGAGTCGGCCGTGATGCCTGTGACACCCACCGCGTACTGCTGGGCCCCGGTCGCGGACACCAGCTCGGCGAGCTCTGCGAGTTCCCGCCTGACCAGGTGCCGGGGCCGGAAGGCGCCCGGCTCGAACTGGGCGGAGCCTGTCATCACGACAGGCCAGCGTACTGGGACGGCACGAGCGTGGCAGGCACCTGTCCCCCACTACGGCAGCTGCAGCGGGACCAGTGTGGACTGCGAACCGGATGGCGGGATCTTGGCCGCGGACAGCTCGTAGCTGGCGATGTGGTGGAACAGCGGTGCGGCGACATCGCCACCCTCCAGGCCGTGTGCCGGGTTGTCGATCATGATCGACACCACGAACTGCGGGTTGTCGGCCGGGGCCATCCCGGCGAAGGTGTCCCAGTAGACGGAGTTGGAATAGACACCGGTCTTGGGGTCCGGCTGCTGGGCGGTACCGGTCTTGCCCGCGATCCGGTAGCCCGGTATCGCAGCCTTGGTACCGGTGCCGCCCTTGAGGGTCACCGATTCCAGCATGGTGCGCACCTGCTTTGCCGTCGACGCCGACATCACCGGAATGCCGGCCGGCTGCTGCGTGGTGGTCGTGGTGCCGTCGCCGGAGGTGGTGGACTGCACGATCCGCGGCGGGATCCGCACGCCGCCGTTGGCGATGGTCTGGTACATCGAGGCCAGTTGCAGCGAGGTCACGGCCACACCCTGGCCGATCGGCAGGTTCGCGAAGGTGGCATCGGACCATTGCGACAGCGGCGGCAGGATGCCGGCGCTCTCACCCGGCAGCTCCACCCCCGTCTGCTGGCCGAGCCCGAACTTCTGCAGGTAATCGTCGAAGGTCTGCTTGCCGACCTTCTGCGCGATCTCGAGGGTGCCGACGTTGGATGATTCGGCCAGCACGCCGGTGGCGGTGAACGTCTGGGTCGGGTGCCACCACGCATCGTGCACGGTGATGCCACCGGCCTGGATGGTGTCCGGCACGCTCAACGGGGTGAGCGGGGTGATCACGTGATTCTCCAGCGCGGCAGTCATGGTGACGACCTTGTTCGCCGAGCCCGGCTCGAACACCTGCTGGATGTTGGCGTCCATCGGCGTGTTGGCGTTGATGGTGCTGGGGTCCTGCGGGTCGAACTGGTTGCTGGAGGCCATCGCGAGCACCTGCCCGGTACGGCTGAGTACGGTGACCTGCCCGTCCCGGGCGCCGGAGTCCTTGACCGCCTGGTCCAGGTACTTCTGCACCATGTACTGCAGGTCTTCATCCAGCGTCAGCCGGACGGTGCCGCCGTTGACCGCGGCCTTGCGCTTGATCGGTCCGGCCGGGTTGACGTTGCCCAGCGCGTCCTTCTCATAGCTGACCGAACCATCGGTGCCGCGCAGCAGCGAGTCATAACTCTCCTCGATGCCGGCTGCTCCGGCGCCGTCGGACTGCATGATGCCGACCACGTTGGAACCGGTGGTATGACCCGGGTAGAGCCGCTGCAGCGTGGCTTGGGTGAACAGCCCGGCCAGGGGCTTGCCGTGCAGGGTCAGGCTGTCGATCTGCGCCGCGGTCGCCGGTGGCAGCGCGGTACCCAGCAGCGCGTAGTGCGAGGTGGTGTCGAGCTGCTTCTCCACGTCGATCACGCCACGGTCGAGCAGCGGTGCGAGTAGGGCTGCGTAGGAGGAACGGTCGCCGGCCGCAATCATCGTCGGGTCGGCCACGATGTCCTTGGCGTCGGCGGTGTAGGCCAGCGCGTTGCCGTTCCGGTCGAGGATGGTGCCGCGAGCGGCGTGCAAGGTGACGAACTCACGCTTCTCGTCGCTGGCTGCCAGCGCGTAGCCCTTGGCGTCCATGCCCTGCAGCCAGACCAGCCGCACCAGCACGACGGCGAGCAG
>DATAKO010000034.1:0-6545 GCA_036261575.1 Jatrophihabitans sp. | reverse complement strand
GAGGTGTCCGAACGGCCCGTCCTGGCGGCACAGCCGGTCGGCCAGGCGCCGGGCCGGCGCGGCGGGGGCCCCGTCCTCGATCGCGTCGGCCAGCGCGTGAAAGCGGGCGGCGTGGTCGCGGGCCCGCTGCCAGCCGTACTCCGCGGCGGTGTCCCGGCTGATCATGAAGGCCCAGTCGCTGGCGCTGGCCAGCATGGCCTCGCGAGCCAGCTGATCGAGCTCCGGCCGGCGCGCCGGGCCGGCCGTCCGAGGGTCGTCGCGCAGCACGAACAGCCGCTTCTGGATCTCGGCAAGCTCGTCGTTGAGCACCGCGACGCCCTCGTTGTTCCAGATCCGCCAGTCCTTGCCGGCGCCCCAGGACGAGGCCGGCGGCTCGATCGGGTCACCGACCAGGCCGAGCTCGCACGCGCCCGCCAGGGTGGTCAGCCGAACCCCGGCCTGGGGCAACTGGCGCAGCACCGCATCGAGAAACTGTGGGCCCTCGTACCACCAGTGCCCGAACAGCTCGGTGTCGAAGGCGGCGACCGCAAGCCCGGGCCGGCCGAGCCGCTCGGCCACGTCACCGAGGCGGGCAACCACGGCTGAGACGAAGTCGCGGGCATCGCGCAGCACAGCTGCCTGCGCGGCTGCCGGCTGCCAGACACGCTTGCCGGCGCTCCCGGTCACCCGGTGCGGACGGAGACCCGAACCATGATCGACGGAGTGGAAGTCGCGATAGCTGGGTGCGCCGGGATAGCCGGTGCGAGAGGACCAGATGCGTTCCGACAGCGGCAGATCTCGCGCGAACGCGAGCACGCCGGTGCCTGCCACCGGATGCGCCAGGCCGGTATCGCCGTGCACCGCGGGCCCGTCGAGCAGGAAATGGCTGACCCCGCTGCGGGCATAGAGCTCGGCCATGCCAGGCGCGTAGCCGCACTCGGGGGCCCAGATTCCCGTGACGGGCCGGCCGAGCCGCAGCGCGGTGTCGGTCAGGCCGGTGCGCAACTGCGCCTCGGCGAACCGCTCCGAGAGCAGCGGCAGGAAGGGGTGCGTGGCGGGGCCGGAGAGCACCTCGAGCACGCCGGCCTCGCGCAGCGGCCGCAGCACCGACGACAGCCCGCCGGTGCGCCAGCGCGCCTCCAGGTCGGCCAGGCACCGTGCTGCTTCCCGGAACTCCCAGCGCGCCAGCTCGGCGAGGTCCGGCCGGCCGACCAGCTCCTCGGCCCGCAGCTGCCACCGGCCCGTCCAGCCGTGGATCTCGGACAGGCAGTACGGATCGTCGAGCATCGCGGCCAGCACCGGCGTGACACCGAGCGTCAGCACGTCCCGGTAACCGTGTTCTGCCAACCCCTCCAGCACAGCCAGTACCCGCCGCCAGGACCCGGTGAACGCCTGGTGTAGCCACTCCTCGCCGACCGGCCAGGTGCCGTTGTGGGCGACCCAGGGCAGGTGGGTGTGCAGCACCAGGCAGAACGTGCCGACCGGCTGCCTCCGTATCACGCGCGGTGCCCGGGCCTGGCCACCAGCATCAGGTCGAGACTGGTCGCCACCGCGTCGGCGCGCACGCTGAAATCCTCGACGCGCACGGCAGCCACCGCCCCGGTGAGTGCAGCGGGCCAGCGGTCCGGCTCGCACCGCAGCTGCGCGGCCACGAGCTCCTCGTGGTCAGGCAGGCTGGTGTGCACGCCGAGCGCGTCGACGACCTCGAAACCCGCGCCGGTGACCAACTTGAGCAGCTCGTCGGCATCGAACTCGCGCACGTGAAAGGGGTTGACCGGGCGCTGCGCCCGGCCGAGGCCGGGGGAGAACGTGGTCCGGTTGGGGGTGCTCAGCACCAGTTGACCGTCGGGCGCGAGTACCCGTCGGCATTCGGCCAGGAACTGCTCGGGAAACCAGACGTGCTCGATCACCTGCAACGACACCAACGCCGACACGCTGCCGCGGCGGATCGGCAGCGCAGCCAGGTTCGCCTGGCAGCCCGTCAGGTGCGGGTAGTGCCGTTGCAGGTGCCGCACTGCGGCGGCGTCGTAGTCGAGGGCGATGGCGCGGTCGAACAACGGCGCCAGGGCGGCCGCCCCGTATCCCTCACCTGCGCCCACCTCCAGCAGCGTGGCGGTCCCGCCGGCTCGCGGCGGCGGTGCACCGGTCCAGCGTCCGGCCAGGAAGGCGTACGCGGCCTGATGCCGGCGGAACCAGTAGTTCTCCGACACGATGCCGGGCAGCGTGCGCTCGCCGGTGAGCGTAAGCGCGGGCTGGAGCACCAGGTCACGGTACTGGGCGCGCTCTCACGTGGCGGGTCCCGTAGCCGATGATGGACAGGTGAGGCCGAAGAATTCGCTCGAACGTCGCGTTTCGGCGCGCCGCTTGTTCGCGATCTATGCGGTCGTCAGCCTCATCCCGGTGCTGGTGCTCGGCGCGGTGCTGCTCGGCGTGCTGCAGCGCAACGCGGACGCGCGCGGCATCGCCGAGGGCAAGGCTCGGGCGGACCTCATCGTGCGTACCGCGATCGCACCGCTGCTGACCGGTTCCGACCTGTCCGGCGGCCTCTCCGGCGGCGAGCAGGCCGGCGTCGAGCGCGAGGTCCAGCTGGCGATGCAGAGCGGCGACGTGCTGCGGCTGCGCATCCGCAACCTCTCCGGCCAGCTGATCTTCTCCCACCAGGAGGTACACGACGGCGATGTCGAGGCGGTAGGGCGAGCGGTGGCCGGTCAGACGGTGGCAAGGCTGACCTGGCTGAACGCCGACGGCGCCGGCCCGGGCAGCCGCGGCCCCCGTGCGCTGGAGATCTTCCAGCCGCTGAATTCTGTTCAGGATGGCCGTCGCATCGGCGTGGTCGTGCTCTACCTGCCCTACGGCCCGATCGCGTCCGAGATCTCCGCCGGCCAGCGCACCGTGACGTTCACCCTTGCCGGTGGCGTGCTGCTGGTCTGGCTCTGCACGCTTGCGGTCTCGGCTTCGGTCACCGGTCGCCTGCGCCGGCAGATCCTGATCAACGGCCACCTGGCCGACCACGATGCGCTGACCGCGTTGCCCAACCGGGCGCAGTTCAACCGGCGCGCCCGGGTGGCCCTGGCCGCGGGGCCTGCCGCCATCGCGGTGATCGACCTGGACCGGTTCAAGGACGTCAACGACGCGCTGGGGCATGGCAACGGCGATCTGCTGCTGAGCATGCTCGCGCAGCGACTGCGGTCGATGCTGCGTCCCGGCGACACGATCGCCCGGCTCGGCGGCGATGAGTTCGGCGTGGTGCTGGCCGGTCTCGGCGAGGAGTGCGTCGCGATCGAGCGGATCGCCGGCATCCGGCGCCGGCTCGGCGACCCGATCACGGTGAACGGGGTTCCGCTGGTGGTCGAGGCCAGCGTCGGCCTGGCGCTGGCCCCGCACGACGGAACGGACATCGACACCTTGCTGGCGCGGGCCGACCTCGCCATGTACGTGGCCAAGCGCCAGCATCTGGGTGTGCTGCGTTACCGCGTCGAGCAGGACGGCCACAACGCGGCCACGCTCAGCCTGGTCGGTGAGCTGGGCGGCGCCATCGAGCGGGGCGAGCTGGTGTTGCACTACCAGCCGAAGGGCGACCTGCGCGACGGCGTGGTGACCGAACTGGAGGCGCTGGTGCGCTGGCGCCACCCCCGGCACGGGCTGCTCTTCCCCGACGCATTCCTGCCGTTGGCCGAGCAGACCGAGCTGATCGAGGATCTGACCCGCTGGGTGATCGGCATGGTCGCCGCGGAGCTGCCCCGGCTGGATCCGGCCGGCCGGCTCGCGGTCGCGGTCAACGTGTCCGCGCACAGCGTCGTGCGCGCGGAGTTCGCGGCCGACGTGTTGGCGGTGTTGCAGCAATGCCGACTGGACCCGCGCCGCCTGGTCGTCGAGGTGACCGAGACCGCCCTGCTGACCGATCCGGCGGCGGCCGCGCGCACCCTGACCGAACTGAACGCGGCAGGCGTGCGGATCGCGATCGACGACTTCGGCGCCGGGCAGACCAGCCTGGGATACCTGGCCACCCTGCCGGTCAGCGAACTGAAGATCGACAAGACCTTCGTGCTTCCGATGACCACCGATACGCGCAAGGCGGCGATCGTGCAATCGGTGATCGAGCTCGGGCACAGCCTCGGCTTCACCGTCACCGCGGAAGGGGTCGAGACGGCCGAGGCGCTGGACCGGCTCACCGACGCCGGCTGCGATACCGCGCAGGGTTACCTGCTCGCGCGCCCGGCAGCACCCGCCGACCTGCCGGCCGGCATCCAGCAGGCGACCGCCGCGCTGCAGGGCCGGAGCCGGCCCGCGGCCCCCAGCCCCGCGCCGGCGCCGGGTTTGTGGGCCGCGCAGCCGTAGCCGGCCTGCGAGTGCGGCGATTGCCGGGCTCTGCGGTGGGACGTGTCATATCGACGCACCGCCCGCACTGCACGACAATGTCAGGCAGGAATGTCAGGCAGGTCGGCCGTCGATCGGCTCCGGTGATCCGAAACACCCCGGTCCGCCGGCGTACCGTCAAGCTACTGATGGGTAACATCGGATCACGCACGTCTGCACGCGTACCGCCAAAGCAGCATTTCAGTCGATGAGAAGGACGAAGCACACGCCATGAACATCGTTGTCCTGATGAAGCAGGTGCCCGACACCTGGGCAGAGCGCAAGCTCGACCCGTCCGACAACACCCTCGATCGCGAGGCATCCGACGCCGTGATCAACGAGATCGACGAGTACGCGATCGAGGAGGGGCTGCGGCTGAAGGAGGCACACGGCGGCGAGGTCACCGTTCTCACCATGGGCCCGCAGCGCGCCACCGAGTCCATTCGCAAGGCGCTGTCGATGGGTGCCGACAAGGGCGTACACGTGGTCGACGACGCGCTGCACGGTTCGTGTGCCATCACCACCGCGAAGGTCCTGGCCAAGGCGCTCGGCACGCTGGACTACGACCTGGTCGTGGCCGGTGTCGAGGCCACCGACTCGCGGTTGTCCGTCGTCCCGGCCCTGGTGGCCGAGGCGACCGGGTTGCCCCAGCTGACCGGCGCACGCAAGGTGACCGCCGACGGCAGCACGATCACGATCGAGCGCGTCAGCGACTCCGGTTACGACGTGATCCAGGCGAGCACGCCGGCCGTCCTGAGCGTCGTGGAGAAGATCAACGACCCGCGCTACCCCTCCTTTAAGGGCATCATGGCGGCCAAGTCGAAGCCGGTGCAGACGGTGAGCCTGGCAGATCTCGGCATCGCACCCGACGAGGTCGGGCTGGCTGCTGCCACCACCACGGTCGAGTCCTTCGAGGTCGCTCCGCCGCGCAGCGCCGGCACCGTCGTCAAGGACGAGGGGCAGGGCGGCGTCGCGATCGCCGACTTCTTGGCGAGCAAGAAACTCATCTGATTCGCTCACCCGGCAGCAGGACCGCCGGGCCGGCGAAGGCAGGCAGACCTGAAGATGACAGAGCTCCGTGAAGGCAGCTTCATCAAGGCAAAGGAAGTTCACGACAATGGCTGAAGTGCTGGTTCTCGTCGATTCGGCGAATGGAACCCTCAAGAAGTCCGCCACCGAGCTGCTCACCGCTGCCCGGTCCTTGGGCGAGCCGTCCGCGGTGGTGATCGGCGCTCCCGGGACCGCCGAGGCGCTGGCCGGCCAGCTGGCCGAGTTCGGCGCGGCCAAGGTCTACGTGGCTGAGAGCGACGACTTCGGTTCCTACCTGGTCGCTCCGAAGGCCGAGGTGCTGGCCCGGATCGCCGGACAGGCCTCGCCGGCGGCGATCCTGGTCGCCTCCACCCCGGAGAACAAGGAGATCGCCGCCCGGACCGCGTTCAAGCTCGACTCCGGCTTCCTGGCCGATGCGGTCGAGCTGGCCGAGGACGGCACGGCCACCCAGTCCATCTTCGGTGGCGCGGTCAGCGTGAAGTCCAAGGCCAAAGGCACGCCGGTGATCAGCCTGCGGGCCAACTCGGTCGCCGCCAGCCCGCAGACAGGTGCGGCCGAGCAGGTCAGCGTCGAGTTGTCGCTGTCGGAGGCGGCCAAGGGCGCCAAGATCGTCGACCGGGTCAGCGAAGCCAAGAGTTCGCGCCCGTCGCTGCAGGACGCCTCGGTGATCGTCTCGGGCGGTCGCGGAGTCGGTTCGGCCGACAACTTCAAGGTCGTCGAGCAGGTCGCTGACGCTCTCGGCGCTGCGGTCGGCGCCTCCCGGGCAGCCACCGACGCCGGCTGGGTGCCGCACACCATGCAGGTCGGCCAGACCGGCGTGACGGTCGCGCCGCAGCTCTACGTCGCGCTCGGCATCTCCGGAGCCATTCAGCACCGGGCCGGGATGCAGACCTCGAAGACGATCGTGGCGGTGAACAAGGACAACGAGGCCCCGATCTTCGAGCTGGCCGATTTCGGCGTGGTCGGAGACCTGTTCACCGTGGCCCCCCAGCTGGCCGAGGAGGTCAGCAAGCGCAAGGGCTGAGGCTGGCGCGTAACGGCCGGCCACCCGCGTCCTAAAGGACCGGGTGGTCGGCCGTTCGTCTGTGCGGGGCGCCGACCGGGTGACCGGTACAGTCAACGAAACGTGAGCACTTCGATGGACGCCTCGCCTGCCGAGC
>DATAKO010000025.1:0-27550 GCA_036261575.1 Jatrophihabitans sp. | reverse complement strand
AAGGCTGCTCCGGCCAAGAAGACCACGGCCGCCAAGGCTGCTCCGGCCAAGAAGACCACGGCCGCCAAGGCTGCTCCGGCCAAGAAGACCACGGCCGCCAAGCGCGCTCGCTGATCGCAGCCGGCACGGCCTCGTTCGCATCATCCGCGGCCCCGATGGATAGCCGATCCATCGGGGCCGCGCCATGTTCAGCTGCTGGCAGGGTTCAGCCGGCCCGGCGCCGCCGACCGCCGCGCGCACTGAGATAGTCCGACACCACGTACTCGCCGAGCGTGCCACTGCCCGGTAGGAACACCCGACCGCCGTTGCGCCGGCCGACCTCCTGCATGAAGTCCACCAATCGTTGCTCGTTGTCGAGCATGAAGATGTTGATGGTCGCGCCGCGCCGAGTGCAGCGCTCGACCTCGGCCAGGGTGGCCGCCACCGTCTCCATCGATGGTGGCCAGCAGAAATCGGAGAACCCGTCCGGTGCCAGGTGCGCGGTCGGCTCACCGTCGGTGATCACCAAGATGATCGGTTCGGCGGTCCGGTGCTTGTCCAGGTGGCGGCGGGCGAGCATCAGGGCATGTTGCAGGTTCGTGCCGTACACCCGCTCCCATTCGTGATTGACCAGGTCCCGCGGCGACATCACCCTGGCGTAGTCGCTGAAGCCGATGATCTCGATCGCGTCTTGCGGGAACTTGGTCTGCACCAGTGAATGCAACGCCAGCGCGGTCGTTTTCGCCTCGCCCCAGGTTCCGCGCAATTCCATCGAATACGACATGTCCACGAGCAACGCGACGGCGGCCGAGGATCGCCTTTCGGTTTCGACCACCTCGAAATCCTCCGCCGCCAACCGGACTTCCGCGCTGGCGGAACCGGCCGAGCGGAGCACGGCATTGCGGACCGTGCGCACCACGTCCAGTGGTTGCTCGTCACCGAATTGCCACTGCCTGCTTGCCCCGGTGATCTCGCCGGCCGCGCCGGCGTTGCGCACCTCGTGATCGCCGCGACGGGTGTTCTGGAGTGCGGCGAACACCGTCCGCAGGGCGGTGGCGCCGAGCCGGCGCAGCGCCCGTGGGGACAGTTCCAGGCCGCGGCCACCCCCCTGTTCGAGATAGCCCTGGCGCTGCAGCTCCCGCTCGATGGCACGCAGGTGCTGCAGGTCCTGCACCGCCTGCTGGCCGAGAGCGCGCTCCACCAGCTCCTCGTCGATGTCGGCGAGGCTGGCTCCCGGGTAGTCCTGCAGCGACAGCTCTGCCAGCTCGTCCAGATCGGCGAGTTCGCCCAGCGCAGCCGTGCCGTCGGCGTAACCCATTTCTCCTTCGCCGTCCATCCGCTCCGAGCCACCCCAGTTCAGGTCCGGCCGGGCCGCACGCAGCGAGCGTTGCAGCCTGGACAGCTGATCGCCGAGGCCTGCCTGACCCAGCGCCTGACCCATCAGCTCGGAAAGCTCTTGGCGCTGGTCGTCGGTGAGCGAGTTCATCAAGCGCTCAGCAGCGGCTGAGCGGCGGGCCAGCGAATCGACCAGCTCGGACAGGTTCGCGGGGTCGTCGGGAAAGAACTGCCCGTGCTTGGCCATGAACTGCTGGAACTGCTCGGCCGTATGTTCGCCGCGGGCATCAGCGTCCAACATGGCGTTGAGGTCATCGAGCATGTCCCGGATCTGCTGCAGCGCCTGTGGATCCGGATTGGTCAACGCTTGCTTCAAACCGGCGAACTGGGCGTCCAGCACCTCGGATCGCAACATGTCGTTGATCTGCTGGTACGTCGCGGCCCCCGCGGCCGAGCGCCACTGGTAATCGGCCAGCTGGCGCACAGCCCGAGCGGTCTCCGAGGGCAGGCTGTCCAGCTCGGCCTCCGCCATCCGGGCACTGTCCGACGGCTCCGGGAACAGCGCCGCTCTCTCGCTTTCCAGCGCCTCGTCGAGCAGCCGGCGGATCTGTTCGAGCGTGCCGTCCAGCCGGTTGGATCTGCGCAGCTCGCGGGCCCGGTTGCGGGCCTGGCGACGCAACGCGTCCAGGCCTGACCGGCCGTCCACGCCACTGCGCATGAGCCGTTGCAGTGCCGCGCGCGGCGACATGCCGGCGAGCACGTCGGAGCCGATCTCGTCGAGGGCACGCCGGATGTCGTACGGGGGCTCCAGCGGGTCCGGCCCGCCACGCCACGCTCCGTAGCGGATGGCCATCGATCAGGCCCCGTAGATGGTGCGGTTGCCGGCGGAGTCCTTGGCCAGCCGCTTGTTCAGATAGAGCCCTTCCAGTGCGAACTCCACCGCCGCGGCAGCGACGCCGACGGTCGCGGGTCCCTCGTGCACCGAGTCCGGTTCCAGCCGTTCCAACAAAGCCGACAGGCCCGGGATGGTGCCCAGCTGCTCCAGCAGCCGGTCCGCCGACACGGTGTCGCCGGTCTCCACCAGCAGGCCGGAATCGAATTTCTCCTGCAGTGGCCGCAGGTCGAGCCCGGCGAGCCGAGCCCGGGTGGTGTCGGCGATGGCGCGCCGCAGCAGGTGGTCGAGCACGTCGAACTCGCGGCCCTCATCGGCATCGTCGAATTCGACTTTGCCCCGCGAGGACAGCACGATGGCCGGCAGGTCCGAGACCCGGGCGACCGCGACCGGTTCGCCGGCCAGCGCCGCACGTCGCACCGCGGATGCGGCCACCGTCTCGACCGCTGCGATGGCGAAACGTGCAGACACTCCGGAACGCTGATCCACCTGCGGGGCCTCGCGGACCGAGCGGGTGAACCTGGCCACCACCTCGAGCAGGTGCGAGGGCACCAGCGGCGCGCCGAAGCGGGTGTCATCAGCCTCGCTGCCCCACAGCACGGCCGCCTCCTGCGCGATGAGGCTGAGTTCGTCGGACAGTTCGAGCGGGTAATGGGTGCGGATCTCGGTGCCGAAGCGGTCCTTGAGCGGGGTGATGATCCGACCGCGATTGGTGTAGTCCTCAGGATTCGCGGAGGCGATCATCAGCAGGTCCAGTGGCAACCGCAGCTGGTAACCGCGAACCTGGATGTCGCGCTCCTCCAGCACGTTCAGCAGTGCCACCTGGATCCGTTCGGCCAGATCAGGCAGCTCGTTGACGGCGAAGATGCCCCGGTTGGTGCGCGGCACCAGCCCGTAGTGCACCGTCTCGGGGTCGCCCAGCGAGCGGCCTTCGGCGACCTTGATCGGGTCGATGTCGCCGATCAGGTCACCGACCGAGGTGTCCGGGGTGGCCAGCTTCTCGCCGTACCGTTCACTGCGGTGCTTCCAGGCGACCGGCAGCTCGTCGCCGAGCTCGGCCAGCCGGCGGGTGGAGGCAGCGGTAATGGGCGCGTACGGGTGCTCGTTGAGCTCTGAGCCGGCGATGACCGGCGTCCACTCGTCCAGCAGCCCGACCAGGGTGCGGATCAGGCGTGTCTTGCCCTGGCCCCGCTCGCCGAGCAGGACGATGTCGTGGCCGGCCAGCAGAGCCCGTTCGACCTCGGGGGTGACGGTCTCCTCGAAGCCGACGATGCCGGGCAGCGACGCCTGCCCGGCGGCAAGACGATGGATGAGGTTCTCCCGGATCTCGGCCTTGACGCCGCGGTGGATGTGGCCGGAGGCGCGCAGGGCGCCGAGTGTGCTGATGTCTGGAGCTGGATTCACCCTGAAAACGCTACGACTGCAACCGGGGTCCTGCCAGCCCGAGCAGGTACTGGGCGGGTGCGCACGCGCTCGGCGAAATCGGGAATAGGCAGCCGCACCCGCAATGTCGGCACGGCTGGCCACCCTGCGCGTGGTCCGAGCAACCGTCGCGACTGCCGACCATCGACGCGCTCACGCTGGATGCCATCGACCACGTCTGGCACCGGCTGCGCAGCCGGATCGCCGACCTCAGCCAGGCCGAGTACCTGTGGGAACCCGTGCCCGACTGCTGGACGGTGCGCCAGGCTATCCATGCGCTCGACGAACTGGCCCCGACGGCGCTGAGATAGCGCTGTTGCGCCACCTGTGGGCCACGGCGTCGTACTACCAGCTGCGCCCGGCGGGCAGCTGAACCTCAGCCCCGGTAGGGCGCCGCCGAGAGCAGCGTGACCGACATCGTCTTGCCCGTGGGCGTCTCGTAGGAGACGGTGTCGCCTTCCTTGGCTCCGGTCAGCGCCTGCCCGAGCGGCGAGGCGGCCGAGTAGACGTCCAGGTCGGTGGTGTCGGACTCTTCCCGAGAGCCGATCAGAAAGGTCTCGGTGTCGTCATCGTCGTCGGAGAACCGCACCGTGACCACCATGCCGGGGCCGGCGGTGCCGTCCGTGGTGGGTGCCTCGCCGACCTTGGCGTCGCGCAGCATCTGGGTGAGCTGCAGGATGCGGGCCTCCTGCTTGCCCTGCTCCTCCCGCGCCGCGTGGTAGCCGCCGTTCTCCTTCAGATCGCCCTCTTCGCGCCGGTCGTTGATCTCCTGGGCCATCGCCGGGCGATTGTCGATCAGCGCCTGCAGCTCCTTGGAGAGCCGGTCGTAGGCCTCCTGGGTCAGCCAGGTGGTGGTCGAGGACGTATCGGTACTCACGCTGTTACTCCTACTGCCCTGGTGCCGCGCCCGACTGCGCCGAGTTGCTGCGCATCGGAACGGTCATCGAATGGTCGATGGGAACGTGCTGCAGCATTCCAACGTAACACCGGCGTGCGCGGTTCCGCGCCGGTTCACTGCGGGTTCACCGCGGGCGAAGTTGCTCACGCTGGGATCGGCGGGCCCGCTGCACTGGGCCGTCCGGCCCATCGGTGACAATGACAGGGTGCCAGATGTGACGACCAAATCCGAAATCAGCGCCGGCCTGCGGTTGATGTGCGTGCACGCGCATCCCGACGACGAGTCGAGCAAGGGTGCGGCCACGATGGCTCGCTACGTCGAGGAGGGCGCCGACGTCCTGGTGGTCAGCTGCACCGGCGGCGAGCGTGGCGACATCCTGAATCCGGCCCTGAAGGACCGTGCCGACATCGCTGCCAACATTCACGCGGTCCGGCTGCAGGAGATGGCCAACGCCGAGCGCATCCTGGGCGTGCACCACGAGTGGCTGGGCTTCGTCGATTCCGGGCTGCCGGAGGGCGATCCGCTGCCGCCGTTGCCGGAAGGTTGCTTCGGGCTGACTCCGCTGTCGGAGTCGGTGCCGAGGTTGGTGGCCCTGATCCGCTCGTTCCGCCCGCACGTGATGACCACCTACGACGAGAACGGCGGTTACCCTCACCCCGACCACATCATGTGCCACAAGGTCTCGATGGCCGCCTTCGACGCGGCCGGGGATCCGGAGCAGTACCCGGAGGCGGGTCCCGCCTGGCAACCGCTGAAGATCTATTACGACGTTTCCTTCACCTTCGACAGGATGAACGCGCTGCACACGGCGATGCTGGAGCTCGGTATGGAATCGCCCTACGCGGAGCGGATGAAGGACTGGGACAAGGCCGCGCAGGGCCGGCGGGTGCCGAACGTGACGACCAAGGTCTACTGCGCTGAGCAATTCGGCAAGCGTGATGCCGCGCTGCTCGCGCACGCCACCCAGGTCGATCCCAACGGCTGGTTCTTCAAGGTTCCGCTGGACGTGCAGAAGCGGGTCTTCCCGTGGGAACAGTTCGAACTGGCCACGTCGCTGGTGGAGACCAAGCTGCCGGAGGACGACCTGTTCGCCGGCATCCGCGACACGGTGCTGCCCGAGACGGTGCTGTCATGATCTCGGCGCTGGTGCTTGCCGACTCCGACAGCGGCAAGGGCAGCCCGATCGGGCTGTTCGTGGTGCTGGTGCTGGTTATCGCGGTCTACTTCCTGTGGCGCTCGATGAACCGGCACCTGAAGAAGGTGCAGGCGCAGCGGGATCAGGAGATCACCCCGCCGGACGAGCCGCAGCCGCCGACGGGCCCCGAGGGGCCACCGCCGGGTCGCGGCTGACCGGCTCAGTCCGGGTGCACCGCGGCGCGGCCAGCCTTGATCCGGCTGCGCTGCTTCTTCACGTCGAGCCTGCGTTGCCGGGCCGCCCGGCTCGGCCGGGTGGACCGCCGCGGCGGTGACGGCGGTGCCAGCGCCTCGGTGAGCAGGTGCACCAGCCGGTCGCGGGCGGCCGAGCGATTCTGCCGTTGCGATCGCTGCTCGGCGGCGACGATGGTGAGCACCCCGTCCACCAACCGGCCGGCCAGCGCGCTGCTGGCACGGGCCCGCTGGGCCTCGGTCAGCGCGGCGGAGCGCGCCACATCAAAGCTCAGCTCCACCCGGCTGTCGGTGGTGTTCACCGACTGGCCACCGGGACCCGACGCGCGGGAGAACCGCTCCGACAGCTCCACCGCCGGGATGTCGAGGCCGTACGGGATGCCACGGGCCGGCGGCACCCGCAGATCAGGCACCGGTCGTTAGGGGCGAACCGGGCGCGCCTGCGACGCGCGCATCCAGGCGGTCACCTCGTCCGGCTCCCGAGGCAGCGCGGCCGACAGGTTCACCGGCGCGCCGTCGGTGACCAGGATGTCGTCCTCGATCCGGATGCCGATGCCGCGCCACTGCTCGGGCACGCTCAGATCGTTCGGCTGGAAGTACAGCCCTGGCTCGACGGTCAGCACGTAACCCGCGCCGAGCGGGCCCTCGCGATAGGTCTCGTCGCGCGCGGCCGCGCAGTCGTGCACGTCAATGCCGAGCATGTGGCTGACCCCGTGCAGGGTGTAGCGGCGATGCAAGCCGGCACCCGGCGCTTCCACATCGGGATTGCAGGACTGCTCAGCGGTCACCGGTAGGACTCCCCAGTGGTGCAGATGGTCGGCCAGCACCCACATCGCAGCCCGGTGAGCCGCCAGGAAGTCCGCCCCCGCCTTCACCTCGGCAATGCCGGCATCCTGTGCCTCCAGCACCGCGCGGTACAGCTGGCGTTGGGCGTCGGACCACTGTCCGTCCACGGGCATCGTGCGGGTGACATCGGCGGTGAAGAGGCTGTCCACCTCGACACCCATGTCGGCCAGCAGCAGCTGGCCGGGAGCCAGGTCACCGTCGTTGCGCCACCAGTGCAGCGTGGTCGCGTGGCTGCCCGCGCCCACGATGGAGCCGTAACCGACCTCGTTGCCCTCCATCCGGGCCCGGCGCCAGAACGTCCCTTCCAGCCAGCGCTCTCCGCGCCGGCCACCGGCGGCGAGCACCGCGGGCAGCTCGGCCGCCACGTCGGTGAAGCCGCGGGCGGTGGCGGCGCAGGCGGCCTCCAGCTGGGCGATCTCCCAGCTGTCCTTGACCAGCCGCAGCTCGTCGATGACGCGGGCCAGCTCGCCGCTGCCGCCACCGGGGACCAGCCGGTCCAGCTCGGCGTCCACCCCGGCAAGGGTCAGCGTGTCGCGGTGCCGCTCGAGCGCGCCGGCCAGCTCGGTCAGTGGCCGGACCGGTAGGTCGAGCACCGCGCTGGTCTGGGCGGCGTTCGGCACGTTGCCGACCCAGAGCGCGCCGTAGAGCCGGTTGGTGAAGTAGCCGGGCTCGCCGGCGCCGGCGTACTCGCGCAGGTACAGCGTGGCGGTGTGTCCGTCGGCGGGGCCGGGGCCGTTCGGGGCCAGCACGAGCACCGCGCCCTCCACGGTCTCGCCGGTCAGCCAGGTGAAGGCAGAGGACGCCCGGAACGCGAAGTCGGTGTCATTGGCGCGCACCTTCAGCAGGCCGGCAGCCAGCGCGAGCTGCCGGCCCGGGAAGGCGGCCGACAGCGCGACCCGATGCGCGGCCCAGGTGGCTGCACCGGCCGATCGCGCGCCGTCACGGCCGGCCGGGTGTGGCATCAGCGGCGCCGGCTCCCAGTTCTCGGCCATCGCCTTGGCAAGGCCGGCGGGCAACGGGATGTCGTGGGAGGTGGTGCCCTCTTCGGCGGGTTCGGACAGCGGCTGCGCGTCGGTGCGTTCAACGTCGCCAGTAACGTCGCTCATAGCGGTGAGTCTAGGGGAGTGGCACGTCGCTGCGCGGCCGTCACAGCCGGGTCCGCCAGGGCTGCCGGGCTGCTCGGACTGCTGGCAGGGCGCCGGCGGGTTAGCGTGGAGGGCATCCATCCACGATCGGCGAGGAGTGTGCGGTGACGGGCGAGGCCAGCGACACGGGACGTCGGGCCGGATGACCACGAGAGGCCGGCAGTCCGGCTCGCGCCGGGCCAGGGTGTTGCCACCGGCCGCACTGGCGCTTCTTGTCGGGCTCGCACTGAGCGGCTGCACCAGCGATTCGGCCGGCAGTGCGCCGACGCCCAGCATCCCCGGGATCGACAACACTGCCAGCGACCTGGCCAGTGCGAGCGACTCGCCGACCGATTCGCCCAGCGACCCGGGTAGCGCTGCGGCCACGGACGCGCCATCCGCCAGCGACTCGACCAGCATCCCGGTGGGCTCCACCGTGACCGCGCCGGCACCGAACTACACCGTGCCGACTGCAGGCCTGGCCGCTTGCGCGCTGCCTTACCTGCACGTGACCGCGCGCGCGGCCAGCGGCGGGAACGCCCACGCCGGGGTCATCATCGAGTTCACCAATACCGGGCAGATCCCGTGCGCGCTGGGCGGTTACCCGAACGTCGCGATTCTCGACGCCCGAGGACAGCAGGTGAAGCAGGCGGCGCACACGCCGTCCGGCTATCTCGGCGGCCAGCGGCACGGTGCCCCGCGGGCGATCGGGCTCGGCTCCGGTGGCAGCGCGTCAGCCCTGCTGGAGGGCGAGGTGGTCGACGTGGATGGCGCCAGCTGCCCGGCCGAGCCGGGGCTGTCCGTCCTCCCGCCGGGCACGCGCACGGCCGCCCGGGTCGCGGTCCGCACGGCGCTGTGCGGGGGCACCCAGGTCCACCCGGTGGTGCCCGGCACCACCGGCAGCAGCGGCTGACCCAGGCGCTAGCGTGTGAACATGCCCGCTGAGCTCACCGAAGAGACCATCCGACTCGCCCCGAAAGTGCTGCTGCACGACCACCTGGACGGCGGACTGCGGCCACAGACCATCATCGAGCTGGCGGCGGGCATCGGCTACGACGCGCTGCCCAGCACCGACGCGGCCGAACTGGGCCGCTGGTTCTCCGAATCGGCCGATTCGGGTTCGCTGGTGCGCTACCTGGAGACTTTCGACCACACGGTAGCGGTGATGCAGACCCGTGAGGGCCTGCACCGGGTAGCCAGCGAGTGCGCGCAGGACCTTGCCGAGGACGGCGTGGTGTACGCGGAGGTGCGCTGGGCTCCGGAGCAGCACGTCAGCGCCGGATTGAGCCTGAACGAGGTCGTCGAGGCTACCCTGGAAGGCTTCGCGCACGGTGTGCAGGCAGCCTCCGAACGCGGCCGGCAGATCCGGATCGGCGCGCTGGCCACGGCGATGCGGCACGCTGCCCGTTCGCGTGAGATCGCCGAACTCGCGGTGGCCTACCGCGACCGCGGCGTGGTCGGTTTCGACATCGCGGGGGCCGAGGCCGGCTTCCCGCCCACCCGGCATCTCGATGCGTTCGAGTACCTGCGCCGGGAGAACTTCCACTTCACCATCCACGCCGGCGAGGCGTTCGGCCTGCCGTCCATCTGGGAGGCGATCCAGTGGTGCGGTGCCGATCGGCTGGGCCACGGCGTGCGCATCATCGACGACATCACCGTCGCCGACGGCTCGCTCGAGGAGCAGGTCCGCACCGCGCAGCTGGGCCGGCTGGCCCAGTACGTCCGGGACAGGCGCATCCCGCTGGAGATGTGCCCGTCGTCGAACGTGCAAACCGGCGCGGCGGCTTCCATCGCCGAGCATCCGATCGGCCTGCTGCGCCGGCTGCACTTCCGCGTCACCGTCAACACCGACAACCGGTTGATGAGCAACACCAGCATGACCAGGGAGATGCTGCTGCTGGCCCGCGCCTTCGGCTACGACTGGTCTGACCTGCAGTGGCTGACGGTCAACGCCATGAAGAGCGCCTTCATCCCGTTCGATGACCGGCTGGCCATCATCAACTCCCAGATCAAGCCGGGTTACGCTGCGCTCAGTTCCTGACCCGGACGACGGCGAGGCGAGGATGCAGGAGTTGCAGCCGCTGGCGGCGCTGCTGGCGCGGCAGGCCGCCGACCTCGAGGTGTACGCCGGCTTTCTCTACGCCGCGCTGGACGGGTCGCTGCCGGCCGAACTGGTGCAGGTGCAGCGACGGCAGGCGGTGGCCGACCGGCTACGCGGCCGTTTGGGAGCGGTCGTCGGGGTGTCGGTGCTGCTCGGCGATCAGCGTTTCACCCTGGAACGCAAGGATATTGGTTCGTCCAGCCGGGCCGGCATCGCGCACGAGGTGGGTGGCATCGTGCTCTCGCGCCGGGAACTGGGCCTGGCCGAGTGGTCGCAGGCGCTGGTGGCGGCGCTCGCGCGGATCGCCCAGGACAACGCTGCCGCCGCGGACGTGTTACGCCGGCTCACCTCGTTCGCGGTATGAGCGCCGGCCCCGGTAGAACTGCCAGGACCTGCCTGCAACTGACTCAGCAACCGACATTGGACCAGACAAGGACAGCGCCATGACGCAACCGCCCGCGGTAGATCTCAGCCAGTACGGCATCCCCGCCGACGCCGCCCGGCGCATCGCCGAGAACGCCGACGGCACCGCTGGGGCGGTGTTCACCAGCGACCTGTCGGTGAACGAGTTCCTGCTGGTCCGCCAGGCCGGTTTTCGACCGCTGGGCCTGGTGATGGGATCGTCGGTCTACCACATCGGCGCGCAGTTCTCGGCGTTCAACCAGAGCATGGAACTGTCCGTGCTGACCCAGGCGATGTATCACGCCCGCGAGCTTGCGATGACCCGGATGCGTGCGGAGGCCTATGCCCTGGGGGGTGACGGCGTGGTCGGCGTGCGGCTCAAGGTCGTCGGCGTCGAGTGGGGCGAGCACATCGCCGAGTTCACCGCGATCGGCACCGCGGTCAAGGCCGAAGGGGAGGAGGTACCGGGCGGCTGGCGGGACGCCTCCGGCGGCCCGTTCACCTCCGACCTGTCCGGCCAGGACTTCTGGACCCTCGTGCAGGCAGGCTACGCGCCGCTGGGACTGGTGATGGGTACCTGCGTCTACCACATGGCACAGCAGGGCTTCCGCCAGATATTCCGCAATCTCGGCCAGAACGTGGAGATCCCGCAGTACACCCAGGGCGTGTACGACGCACGCGAACTGGCGATGGGACGGATGCAAGCCGAGGCCCGGTCGCACCGTGCCGAGGGCATCGTCGGAGTGCAGCTCTCCGAGCACAATCACGTCTGGGGTTTCCACACCACGGAGTTCTTCGCCGTGGGTACTGCTGTCCGGCCGGTCCGTGCCGAGCACACCATTGCCCAGCCGAATCTGGTGATGCCGCTCAGCTGAGCAGCTCGGCGAGGGCGCCCGTGGGTACGTGGATCCAGCCCTCCACCCGGGCCAGCGCCAGCTGATCATCGTCCGGTCCCCGGGTTCGGCCCAGACCGGCGGCACGAGCGGACAGCGCCGCGACGAGTGCGTCCAGGTGATCGTGGCTCTGCTCGCAGCTGACCCGGGCGCTGTCGGGCAGCCGCATGAGCTCGTCGATGGCGGCCACGATGCGCCGGCGCTCGTCGGGCCGCGTCTTGTAGCTGACCCCGCGCCGGGTCAGTCCCCAGCTGCGCAGGCTCGCCGCCGGGTAGACCTCCCGCACTGGTCCCGCGCGGCCGCTGCGATCCAGCCGGAGCGGGCGCAGCTGAGGGGCGTCCAGGATCTTGGCGCAGCGCAGCGCGACGACGGCGAGCTTGTCGGTCGACACCGACAACGGCAGGTGCCCGAGCTGGACCAGCTCCCGGTCGGTCAGCCGGTACTTCAACCGATCCCGCCAGTTTTCCGCCGCAGCCGGGGGATCCGGCGCAGTCGAGGTGTCGAAGTGGCTCAACAGCTCGCCGTGGACGTGCTGGTGGACCAGGTTGACGAACTCGACCGGCCACCCGAGTGGGCTGTCCATCCCGACGACGCCACCGAGTGCTGCGGCCCGGGCGATCAGCTCGACCACATCCGGGTCGCTCAGCGTCGGCTCGAAGTGGACCTCGGGATGGCGAGCGGTCCAGTCGATCCAGCAGATCGCGGTTCGTTCCGGCTGCGAGGCCAGGTCGATGCCCACGGTCACGGGCGGCGCGGTGTCCGGCATCGGCGGCCGCGGTCAGAGCTCGGGATAGTCGAGCACGGGCAGCAGCCGCTCCACCGCCAGCCCCCACGCCAGCAGCTCGCGATCGTGATCACGCCGTCCCAGCAACGAGATCCCGACCGGCAGTCCCGTCACCAGCATGCCGGGCAGGGTGAGCGAGGGGGCGCCGGTGATCGCGCACAGCGACGAGGTCGAGACCGCCTCGTGATCGGCCTGGCCGTACCGGATCGGTGCGGCCGGCCCGTTGGTGACCGTCACCGCGAACGCGCACTCGCCCAGCACGCTGGCCAGCTCACGGCTCGCGGCCGCCAGGCAGGCCTGGCGAGCCTGCCCAGCCCTGCTCTGGTCGGCCCGGGCAGCGAGCTCGAAGATCTCATCGCCGAACTGGGACAGCTCCACGTCGTCGGCCCGGTTGAAGGCCAGCAGCTCGGGCCAGGTCCGCGGGTGTGATCCGGCGCGCTCAGCCAGATACGCAGGCAGCGCCACCGCGAACTCGCCGACCAGTGCCTCGAACTCGGCGTCGGCGAACGGGCCGGACGGTTCCTCGGCCGCCGCCAGCCGAGCCGGGACCACGTGCGCACCGGCCTGCGCCAGCCTTGCTTCGACCGCGTCCAGCACCTCGGCCAGCGCGGCCGTGAGCCCGGCCGGGCGCCAGACCGCGACGGGTACGCCGTCCAACTCGGGCGGCTGCCACGCTGTAGCGGGTTCGGTCTGGTCTGCCAGCACGCCGTACAGCAACGCGGCATCGAGCACCGATCGGGTCATCGGTCCGGCAGTGTCCTGCACCGGCGAGATCGGCACGATGCCGGCGCCGGGCACCGTGCCGACCGTGGGCTTGAACCCGACCAGCCCGCAATGGCCGGCCGGTGAGACGATCGATCCGTCGGTCTCGGTGCCCACCGCCCAGGGTGCCAGGCCGGCGGCCACCGCGGCGCCGGATCCCGAGGAGGAGCCGGACGGGTTGTGCCCGAGCGCAAAAGGATTGGAGGTCTGGCCGCCGACGGCGCTCCAGCCGCTGGTCGAGCCGGTGGAGCGGAAGTTGGCCCATTCCGACAGGTTCGTCGCCCCCAGCACGATCAGGCCGGCAGCGCGCAAGCGGGCGACCAGCGGGGCGTCCGAGAGCACCGGGGACGAGGCAAGCGCGCGCGACCCGGCGCAGCCGGGCAGCCCGATCGCCTCGATGTTGTCCTTGATCAGGATGGGAACCCCGTCCAGCGGGCCCAGCGACTCACCGTCCTGCCGGCGCCGGTCGGAGGCTGCCGCGGCCCGCAGCGCATCCGGTGCCAGCGCCAGCACCGCGTGCAGCTGCGGATCGATCCGCTCGATCCGGGCCAGGAAGCGGGTCGCCAGTTCTACTGCGGTGACCTCGCCGGCGGCCAGCTGAGCGGCTGCCTCGGTCGCGCCGCCGCTAGTGGGAATCGTCGTGGCTCTCGGTGTCGGCGCCGGTGTCGTCTACGACGGCGGCCGCCGTTCCCTGCCAGGACAACCAGCTCTCGATCCTGTCCACGGCCCGCTCCCAGCTGTCGGCCACGACATCGCCGAGCTGGCTCCACTCGGCCTGCCCGTCCTTGCCGTCGGTGTAGTCCAGCTCGCGCTCTACCAGCAAGGCGTACTCGCGGGTGCGTCCCAGGAGCACGCGCAGCTTGCCGTCCTCGCAGCAGTCGGCGATCCGGCCCGCCAGATCAACGATGTCGGCCAGCTCGTCCACCGACTCCTCGCTGGCCTCGCCCGCGGCCAGTTCGTAGACCGCTTCGAAGTCGTAGTCGGCGTCCTCGGCGGGTTCCAGAACCTTCTTGCCGCGCTTGGCGAAGGCCGGCCAGGCGGGATGATCGGCCAGGTCGTGCTCGGGGTTGTCGCCGAGCCAGGTGTTCAGCTCGTCGGCCGTTCCCAGCAGGACGATCTTGGCCCCATCGCCCAGGAAACCCTGCCACTGCTCGCCGTCGGTGTCCTCCCACGGCGGCGCGTACAGGGTGATGCCGGTCCGCCCGCCGCAGCTGAGGCGAACCGCGACGATCGGCTCGGTGAAAGACAGCATGCAGCGAACCTACACACCCATCGGGTGCCACACGGTCTTGGTCTCGGTGAAGGCTGCCAGCCGCGCGGTGCCCGGCTCAGCCGCGGGGTCGAACCCGGTCGGCGCGAACACCCGCTTGACGGTGTCGGCGGCGGCAACGGCCAGGGCCACCCGGTCTGCCGGGGCGACACCGGTCAGGTCGAGGCAGTTGACGTCGCGGTGTCCAGCCAGCCAGGGGGCGAGTTCGCCGACCGAACCGGTGAGCAGGTTGATCACCCCACCCGGCAGGTCCGAGGTGGCCAGCGCTTCGGCCAGCGAGACGGCCGGCAGCGGCCGCTGCGGCGCGGCGATCACCACGACCGTGTTGCCGGTGGCGACGGCCGGCGCTACCACCGAGACGAAGCCGAGCAGCGACGACTCGGGTGGGGCCACGATGCCGACGACGCCGGAGGCCTCCGGCAGTGAGAAGTTGAAGTAGGGGCCGGCCACCGGGTTGCTGCCACCGGCCACCTGGGCCCACTTGTCGGTCCAGCCGGCGTACCAGACCCAGCGGTCTATTGCCGCGTCGACCTGCGCGCTCGCCTGCTCCGGCGAGCCGCCCTCGGCCGCCCGCACCTCGGCCGCGAACTGCTCCCGCCGGCCCTCCATCATCTCCGCGATCCGGTAGAGCACTTGACCACGGTTGTACGCCGTCGCGCCCGACCAGCCGGGGAACGCCTTGCGTGCGGCCACCACCGCGTCCCGCACGTCTTTGCGGGAGGCCTGGGCGGCATGCGCGAGCAAGGTGCCGTCGGATCCCGTCACCGGGTAGGAACGGCCCGACTCCGAGCGCGGGAACGCGCCGCCGATGTAGAGCTTGTAGGTCTTACGGACCGCCACCCGTGACGGCCCGGCGGCCACCTCGCCGGCGGGGGACGAGCCCGAGCCGGTGACCTTCGTGATGGAGCTTTTGGGCTTACCGGGCAAGGTAGTTCTCGCTCTCCAGGTACGCGGCCAGGCCGTGCCGGCCGCCTTCGCGGCCGAAGCCGGATTCCTTGTACCCGCCGAACGGCGAGCTGGGGTCGAAGCGGTTGAAGGTGTTGGCCCACACCACGCCGGCGCGCAGCCGGTTGGCCATCCAGAGGATCCGGGAGCCCTTCTCCGTCCAGATTCCCGCCGACAGTCCGTAAGGGGTGTTGTTGGCCTTCTCCACTGCCTCGGCCGGGGTGCGGAAGGTGAGCACCGACAGCACCGGGCCGAAGATCTCCTCCCGGGCTATCCGGTTCGCCTGGCTGACGCCGGTGAACAGCGTCGGCGGGAACCAGAATCCACGGTCGGGAAGGGCACAGTCAGGGCTCCAGCGCTCGGCACCCTCGGCCACACCGGAATCGGCGAGCTCACGAATCCGCGCCAGCTGGGCGGCGGAGTTGATCGCGCCGATGTCGGTGTTCTTGTCCAGCGGATCGCCGAGTCGCAGCGTGCGTAGCCGGTGGTGCAACGCACCGATCAGCTCGTCGTGGATGGATTCCTGGACAAGCAGCCGGGAGCCTGCGCAGCAGACGTGGCCCTGGTTGAAGAAGATGCCGTTCACGATGCCCTCGACGGCCTGGTCCAGCGGCGCATCGTCGAAGACGATGTTGGCTGCCTTGCCGCCCAGCTCCAGGGACACCCGCTTACCGGAAGCGGCAACCGAACGCTGGATCATCTTTCCGACCGAGGTGGAGCCGGTGAAAGCGATCTTGTCGATGCCGGGATGATCGACGATGGCCTGCCCGACCGCGGGGCCGCCGGGCAGCACGTTCACCACGCCCGGCGGCAGGTCGCACTCGGCGATGATCTCGGCCAGCGTGATCGCTGTCAGCGGCGTGGTCTCGGCCGGCTTCAGCACCACCGTGTTGCCGGTGGCCAGCGCCGGCGCGATCTTCCAGGCCGCCATCAGCAGCGGGAAGTTCCACGGGATCACCTGGCCGGCCACGCCGATCGGCCGGGGCTGCGGGCCGAATCCGGCATAGCCGAGCTTGTCCGCCCAGCCGGCGTAGTAGAAGAAGTGGGCCGCCGCTGTGGGCACGTCCACGTCGCGCGACTCACGGATCGGCTTGCCGTTGTCGAGTGATTCCAGCACGGCCAATTCGCGCGCACGCTCCTGCATGGCGCGCGCGATCCGGAACAGGTACTTGGCACGCACGCTGCCGGGCAGCGCTGCCCAGGGCTCGAAGGCCTGCCTGGCCGCCGTCACCGCATCGTCGACATCGTCGGCCGAGGCTTCGGCCACTTCGGTCAGCGGTTCTTCGGTGGCAGGATTGATGGTCTTGATCGCCTCGCCCCGGCCATCGCTGAACCGGCCGTCGACGAAGATGCCGTAATGCGGCTTCAGCCTTGCGATCTCACGGGATTCCGGAGCGGGAGCGTATTCGAACACTGTCATCTCAGCTGCGTCCACTTCTGGCTTCAGTCGACGGTCACGTAGTCGGGGCCGTCGTAGGCTCCGGTGGCCAGTTTGTGCCGCTGTTGCAGCAGGTCGTTGAGCAGGCTCGAGGCGCCGAAGCGGAAGGCCTCCGGGCGCAACCAGGCCTGGCCGGCAACCTCGTTCACCATCACCAGGTAGCGCACGGCTTCCTTGGCGCTGCGAATGCCGCCGGCCAGCTTGACCCCGCGCAGCTCGCCGGTGCGGTCGGCGAAATCACGCACCGCCTGCAACATCACCAGCGCGACCGGCGGGGTGGCCGCCGGGCTCACCTTGCCGGTCGATGTCTTGATGAAGTCACCCCCGGCCAGCAACGCCAGCCAGCTGGCTCGCCGCACATTGTCCAGGGTCACCAGCTCGCCGGTCTCCAGGATGACCTTGAGGTGCGCGGACCCGCAGGCCTGCTTGACCGCCGCGATCTCGTCGAAGACCTGCCCGTACCGGCCGGCCAGGAACGCGCCGCGGTCGATCACCATGTCGATCTCGCTGGCCCCGGCCGCCACAGCTTCGGCCACGTCGACCAGCTTCGTCGCCAGCGCGGCCCGACCGGACGGGAACGCGGTCGCCACCGAAGCGACCTGGACCCTGCTGCCGGCCAGCGCGCGGACCGCCGTCTCGACCAGGTCGGGGTAGACGCACACCGCGGCCACGGCGGGCACGCCGGCGTCGGACGGGTCCGGGCGCATCGCCTTGGCGCACAGCGAGCGGACCTTGCCCGGGGTGTCCGAGCCCTCGAGGGTGGTCAGGTCGACCATGCCGATCGCGGCGTCGATGGCCCAGGCCTTCGCCGTCGTCTTGATGCTGCGGGTGGCGAGCATGGCGGCGCGCCCCTCGGCACCGACCTGATCGACGCCGGACAGCCCGTGCAGGAACCGCCGCAGCGAGGAGTCATCCCGGGCGAGTTCGGCCAGCGGGCCCGGTCTCAGGGTGGCTGTCACCGCGCCAGTCTAGATGCTGGGACGGCCGCTGAAACCGGCTGCGTGCCCGGCCGTTACGCCAGCCAGTAAGGTGATCCGCTGTGCACATCGTCGTGGTCGAGCACCCCATCGTCCGGACCCGGCTCTCGGCCATGCGAGACAAGGTGTCCAGCAATGCCGAGTTCCGCGCGGCGCTGCGCGAGCTGGCCACGCTGCTGGTCTACGAGGCCACCCGCGACCTCGAAGTGACCGAGCTGCGGATCGACACCCCGGTCTCGACGGCGCTGGGCGCGACGCTGGCCAACCCGCCGCTGCTGGTCCCGGTGCTGCGCGCCGGGCTGGGAATGGCCGAGGCCGCGTTCAACCTGCTGCCAGAATCCCAGATGGGCTTCGTGGGCCTGGCTCGCAACGAGCAGACGCACGAACCGGAGGCCTACATGGCCTCGCTGCCCGATGATCTGTCCGGCCGCTCGGTGCTGGTGCTCGACCCGATGCTGGCGACCGGTGGCTCGTTGATCCACTGCTGCCAGCTGCTGGCGTCCCGGGGGGCGGCCGATATCACCGTGATCTGCGCGCTGGCCGCTCCGGAGGGGGTGGCCGCCGTCGAGGCGAGCGGACTGGCCGGTCACCTTTACACCGCGAGCATCGACGAGGGCCTCAACGCCAGCGCCTACATCGTGCCGGGCCTCGGAGACGCCGGCGACCGCCAGTTCGGGCCCCGCTGAGGCTGCGGCTAGGCACACTGCCCAGCGCTGGTCACAGCTGGGTATCAAAACCGGTTCCGCGCTCCTCCTCAGCGTGTTCTGATCCAGCAGGCGTTTAAATACAGCTGCCCTGAATGCAACATCTGGGGCGCCGGTTGCGTCTATGACATAGGTCCATCACCAAGGTCCAACATCAAGGTTCATCACCAAGGTCCATCACCGAGGTTCATGACCAAGGTCTAGGGCGAAGTTGCCCGACGGAGCCGGCGCGTCCACCCGGTCTGCGGCTGAAGCAGGCCAGGCACCGGCAATCACGGCACGCACAGGCAGGAGAGGCTCGCATGTTCGAAGAGGTACCGCGCGCACGCCGCGGCCTCGCCGCGTACCTCGGGGTCAGCCGGCTCACCGCCCGCCGCATCGTGCTCGGCCCGTTCGTGGTGGGCGGCGGGGTGGCGCTGGCGGCCGTGGGCGGCTCGGTGGCCGTGGCGGCCACCGCCGTGTTCACCGCCTCCAGCATCCGGGCCAGCGACCTGCCGCCGCATCCGCACCCGCAGCCGCCGGTGGTGGCCGCGTCACCGGCCCGCTTCGGCGCGGTACCGCAGGCGGCCCGCACCCTCGCGGCGGCACCCGCGCCCGCACCCGCGACCAGCAGCACTGCAGCGAGCAGCGCCCGGCCGTCCAGCACGCCGCAACCATCCGCCCAGGCCAGCCGGTCGACGGCAGCGGCTCCGGCGCACTCGACCGAGCCGCGCGCCTCGGCAACCTCCGCGGCCACCAGCACGCCGTCACCGAGCAGCACCGCCAGCCCGGACGGCAACGCCACCGTCTACGTGAGCGGGTGGAACGCGCAGACGAAGCAACTGGTCTATGAGTTCGCCTCGGTCAGCATCGGCACCGGCCCGCAGCACTCCGACGTCTACTCCGTGACCTCGGACCGGCAGTACACAGCAGGCCTGGCCGCGGACGTGCGCGTCGTCTCCGGTGGCCGGCTCTGCCCGCCGGCCGGCAGCAGCTGCACCGTCGACCAGCTCATCGCCGGGGCGGTGCAGGGCTTCTATGCCGAGCTGGCGATCGGCCCGTCCGGCGTCGTTCACCAGGTTCTCGAGCGGGACAACGCCAACCAGTACGCACCCAGCCTGCCGCAGCCCAGCCCGAGCACCAGCACCCCGCCCGCAACCGGCCCGGCACCGGCCAGCCCGTCCGCCGCACCGCAACCGACGGCCTAGGGGCGCCCGATGCGCCCGCCCGTCCGCTGCCTGGGCGCGGTCACGGTCAGCATGCTGGCGCTGCTGCTGGCCGGCTGCGCCGCCTCATCCCGCAGCCACAGCAGCCAGGCCCTGCCCCCGGCCGCGCCGGTCACGGCCCCATGTGCCGCGTCGCACTGCGTGCCCGAGGCGAGCCAGCCGCTGTCCGGTGGTTACGCGGCCCGGCTGTGGAGCGCCCCGGGCCAGCCCGGAGTCGACCGCAGCGTGCCGGTGGTGGAGCTGCTGCACTCCGGAGACCATGCGGGCTGGTGGGTTGGCAGGCTCGGAACCGGCTCATCGGCAGCGCTGAACTGCCTCGGCACGGCCTGCCTGGTCAGCTCGAGCCTGGGCGCACACGGCGGTGCGGTCGAGACGCTGCTGCTCACCGGTGCCGGCACCTTCACCGCTCCGGCCACCGCGAGCGTCGAATTCGACTCGGGGATGCCCACGGTCGCCGATCTCGGCGGCGACGGCGTGCTCGACGTGATCGGGCTGGAGAACGACTACACGCCGAATTTCGCGCAGGGCCACAACTACTGGGCCACCTACCGGCTGACCGGCACCGCGTTGGTACGCACCGGGTGCGCGCCGGTTGCCGCCCACGCTCAGCCGCCGACCGCCCTGCTCACCGGCCGCTGCCCGGTGGTGCCGGCGGGCTGAGCCAGGCCGTTGCGGCATCGATCAGAACGCGAGCAGCTGGCTGATCTGGGTGCCCAGCTCGGCCAGCTGCGCGTCCGCTGCGGACTCCGCGGCCGCCAGGTCGCCGGCCTGGGCGATCACTACCTCGAGGTAGGCCTTGCACTTCGGCTCGGTTCCGGATGGGCGCACCACGACCCGGCCGCCGTCGAAACGCAGGATGACGACGTCAGCGGCCCGCTGAGCGTTGGCTGCCAGATCGGTGACCGACACCGGACGTCCCAGCAGGGTGGCCGGCGGGTGGGCCCGCAGCCGGCTCATCGCCTGCGCGATCAAGCTCAGGTCGGATACCCGCCAGGACTGTTGCCGGGTGGCGAACAGGCCGTACTCGGCGGCCAGTTCGGCAAGCCGGGCCGGCAGATCCCGGCCCTCGGCCAGCAGCGTTGCGGCGAGCTCAGCCATCACCAGCGCGGCGGAGATGCCGTCCTTGTCACGCACCAGGCCCGGCGCCACGGCGTAGCCGAGGGCCTCCTCATAGCCGTAGACCAGGTCGTCGGCCGCGCGCGAGATCCACTTGAAACCGGTGAGCGTTTCCCGGTACGGCAACCGGTGCCGGGCCGCGAGGACGCCCAGCATGGACGAGGAGACGATGGTGGTGGCGTAGGTGCCCCGCACGCCCTTGCGGATCAGCCAGTCGGCCAGCAGCACGCCGACCTCGTCGCCGCGCAGCATCCGCCAGCCGTCTGCGAACCGGGCGCCGATCGCGCATCGGTCGGCATCCGGGTCGTTGGCGATGATCAGGTCGGCGCCGCTGCTTTCCGCCTGCGCAAGTGCGAGGTCCATCGCCCCGGGCTCTTCCGGGTTGGGAAAGGCGACGGTAGGAAAGTCCGGGTCCGGTTCGGCCTGGGCCGCCACCTCGACGGGGGCCGGAAAGCCCGCCTGGGCGAACGCGGCGCGCACGATCGAGGCGCCGACGCCGTGCATCGCGGTGTGCACCACCTGCAGCCGGCGCGGGGACTCGGGTGCCACCAACCTGGCGACCGCCTGGACGTAGGCGTTGACAATGCCCTCGTCGAGCACCTCGAAGTCCTCTGCCAGCCGAACCTGCCGAACCGAGGTCACCGCCCGGATCCGGGCCTCGATCTCGGCGTCCAGGGGCGGCACGATCTGCGCACCGTCGGCGGCATAGACCTTGTAACCGTTGTCCTGCGGTGGATTGTGCGAAGCGGTCACCATGATGCCCGCAGCCGCAGCCTGATGACGTACCGCGAACGCCAGCACCGGCGTCGGCAGCATCCGTGGCAGCAGCTGGGCCCGCAGGCCCGCAGCAGACAGGATTCGCGCAGAATCGTAGGCAAATTCTCGACTGCGGTGACGGCCGTCGTAGCCGATGACCACGATGCCGCCGGCCTGCCCGGACCCGATCAGTTGCGCCGCGATGCCCGCTGCGGCCTGCCGGACCACACGGCTGTTCATCCCGTTCGGGCCGGCCCGCAGCGGCCCGCGCAAGCCGGCGGTGCCGAAGGTGAGCTCGGCGCTGAAGCGATCGGCAAGCGCAGCTTCGTCACCTGCCTCGAGCAGGACACGGAGTTCGGCTGCATCCTGCTCGCTGGGGTCGTCGGCGAGCCACGCCTCGACCCGTGCGGCCAGTGCCTCCGGCAGGTTCATCGTCGGACCTCCAGTTCACCGGTGCGCGTGCACGTTCTGGTCTCAGGCCGGCTGCAGCCGCTCGAGCAGCTGGACCAGCAGGCCGCCGGCCCGCTCGGCCGCGGCCTTGCCGGCGGCCAGCACCTCGGCGTGGTCGAGCGGCTCACCGGTGATGCCGGCCGCCAGGTTCGTCACCAGCGAGATGCCGAGCACCTCGCTGCCCTCGGCGCGGGCGGCGATCGCTTCCAGCGCGGTGGACATGCCCACCAGGTCGGCGCCGAGGATGCCGGCCATCCGCACCTCGGCCGGCGTCTCGTAGTGGGGGCCGGGAAACTGCGCGTACACCCCCTCGGCAAGCGACGGATCGATCTCGCGCATCAGGGCCCGCAACCGGCGGGAGTAGAGATCGGTCAGGTCGACGAAGCGCGGCCCGACCAGCGGCGACGTCGCGGTGAGGTTGATGTGGTCGGAGATCAGCACCGGCTGCCCGACCTGCATGCCCGGCCGCAGGCCGCCACAGCCGTTGGTGAGCACGGTCACGCTGCAACCGGCCTTGGCTGCCATCCGGACGCCGTGCACCACTGCGGCAACGCCCTTGCCCTCGTAGAAGTGGGTACGGCCGAGGAAGGCGAGCACCCGGGTGCCGTTGACCGACAGCGAGCGGATGGTGCCGGCGTGCCCGGCGACCGCGGGCGGCGTGAAGCCCGGCAGTTCGGTGCTCGGGAACTCAAGATCAGCGTCGGCGCGGCGGCTGAGCTCCTCGACCGCGGGCAGCCAGCCGGAGCCCAGCACCAGCGCAACGTCGTGGCGGTCGGCTCCGGTGCGCTCGGCCAGCGCGGCGGCCGCATGGGCGCTGAGTTCGTCCGGGTCGGAAACGGAGTTGTGCGTCACGGGAGCAGAGCCTAGCGCCCGCCGGGCGGTACGGGCCCGTCCCGAACGGCGCATCGGCACCGAGAGTTAGACCACCGACCCACCGCCGCCGGTGCGAGGGCCACCTACCATCCGAGGAATGGATGCAGCTGCGCTCTCGCTCGCGGGCGAGTTCCCTCCTGCCGAGCTGGCCGAATGGCGCGTCCTGGTCGCCGGCGTGCTGGACAAGGCGGGCCGTGCCTACGATCCGGCCGCGCCCGAGACGGCGCTGGCCCACGTGGACGACGACGGCATCGTGATCGCACCGCTCTATACCGAGCGGCCGCAGGTGTCTACCGGGCAGCCCGGGCAGCCGCCCTTCGTGCGGGGTGCGCGACCGGTGCTCGGGTCGCAGCCACAGCCGTCCGAGACGGCCGGCTGGGACGTGCGGGCCTACTACCCGGACCCTGACCCCGTGGCCACGAACCGCGCCGTGCTGGCCGATCTGCACAACGGCGTCAGCTCGCTGTGGCTGCCGGCCGGTGCCGAGCTGGCGCAGGTGCTGGAAGGTGTGTACCTCGATCTGATCGCCGTGGTGCTGTCCGACCCGGGCCAGGCGGCCGAGCTGCTGCGACTCGTCGAGCACCTGTCGCCGGACCGGGTGCGAGGCAGCCTCGGCGCGGACCCGGCCGGGTGGGCGGCCCGGCATGGTGGCCAACCCGATCTGGCGCAGCTTCGCGCTGCCGTCGCGGCGGCGCAGTCATACCCGGGCCTGCTGCCGGTGACCGTGGATGCCACCGTCTACCACGACGCCGGTGCCACCGACGCCGAAGAGCTCGCGATCAGCATCTCGGTGGCCGTCGGCTACCTCCGCACTGTCGGCGAGGACCTCTTCGACCGGATGGAATTTAGATATGCGGTAACGGCAAACCAGTTCGCATCGATCGCCAAGCTGCGGGCCGCGCGCCGTGTCTGGGACCGCGTCGGCGAGCTGTGCGGGCGGCTGGAACGCGGCGGCCAGCGGCAACATGCGGTGACCTCGGCCGCCATGCTGACCCGTCGCGATCCGTGGGTGAACATGCTGCGCGGCACCATCGCCTGTTTCGCGGCCGCAGTGGGCGAGGCGCAGGCCATCACGGTCGCGCCGTTCGATTCCGCGCTCGGCATCCCCGATGACTTCGGCCGGCGTATCGCCCGCAACACGCAGTCGATCCTGCACGACGAGGCCAGCCTGGCCCGGGTCACCGACGCGGCCGGCGGGTCGTACTACGTGGAGACGCTGACCGATGAAGTGGCCGAGCGCGCCTGGCGGAAATTCACCGAGCTCGAAGCCGCCGGCGGCGCGCTGGCGCTGCTGGCCGACGGCTCGCTGGGCCGCCGGTTGGCCGGGAGCTGGCAGCGCCGTCGCACTCGGCTGGCGCACCGGCAGGATCCGATCACCGGGGTCAGCGAGTTCGCCGACCTGGCCGAGGCCGCGATGACCCGGCCGGTGATCTCCGAACCCGCGCCGACCGGCCTGCCGCGACACCGTTATGCCGAGGACTACGAGGCATTGCGGGACCGCTCGGACGAGTTGCTGGCCCGCACCGGACGCCGGCCATCGGTGCTGCTGGCCGCCCTGGGGCCTGCTGCCGCGCACGCCGGGCGGCTCGCGTTCGCGGCGAACCTGTTCCAGGCTGGTGGCGTTCAGCCCGTCGTGGCAACGGGAACCGCCGATGAGCTGGCCCGCGCGTTCGCTGGCTCCGGGGCCCAGATCGCCTGCTTGTGTTCCTCCGACCGCGGCTACGCCGAAGCCGCCGGCGAGGCCAGCCGCGTGCTCACGGCGGCCGGCGCGCGAGTGTGGATCGCCGGCCCGGCCGAACTGGCCCGAGAGGGTATCGAGCAGTCCATCCAGCTCGGCTGCGATGCGCTGTCCCGGTTGGCTGAGGTGTTCGAGGTGTTCGAAGGAGCTCGACGATGATCCCCGACTTCAGCAAGGCGAGCCTCGGCCGGCCCCTGACACCGGATGGGTCGGCGCAGGCCGGGCCGGAGTGGCGCACGCCGGAGGGCATCGACGTGAGCCGGCTCTACACCGGCGACGACCTCCTCGACGTGGATTTCCTGCACACCCTGCCTGGTATCGCGCCTTACCTGCGCGGGCCGTACCCGACCATGTACGTCAACCAGCCCTGGACCATCCGCCAGTACGCCGGGTTCTCCACCGCTGCCGAGTCGAACGCGTTCTATCGACGCAACCTTGCAGCCGGCCAGAAGGGCCTGTCGGTCGCCTTCGACCTGCCCACCCACCGCGGTTACGACAGCGACAACCCGCGCGTGACCGGCGATGTCGGCATGGCAGGGGTGGCCATCGACTCCATCTACGACATGCGCCAGCTCTTCGACGGCATTCCGCTGGACCGGATGAGCGTGTCGATGACGATGAACGGCGCGGTGTTGCCCGTGCTGGCGCTGTACGTCGTGGCCGCTGAGGAGCAGGGCGTTCGGCCGGAACAGCTCACCGGCACGATCCAGAACGACATCCTCAAGGAGTTCATGGTCCGCAACACCTACATCTACCCGCCGAAGCCGTCGATGACGATCATCAGCGACATCTTCGCCTTCACCTCGGCGCGGATGCCCCGCTTCAACTCGATCTCGATCTCTGGCTACCACATCCAGGAGGCCGGGGCGACCGCCGACTTGGAGCTCGCCTACACCCTGGCCGACGGAGTCGAGTACCTGCGGGCCGGTCAGCAGGCCGGCATGGCGATCGACGCGTTCGCGCCGCGGCTGTCGTTCTTCTGGGCCATCGGCATGAACTTCTTCATGGAGGTGGCCAAGCTTCGCGCGGCCCGGTTGCTGTGGGCGAAGCTGGTTCGCCAGTTCGACCCGACGAACCCGAAATCGCTGTCACTGCGGACACATTCTCAGACCTCGGGCTGGTCGCTGACCGCGCAGGACGTGTTCAACAACGCGGTCCGCACCTGCGTCGAGGCGATGGCTGCGACGCAGGGACATACCCAGTCGCTGCATACCAACGCCCTGGACGAGGCGCTGGCGCTGCCGACTGACTTCTCCGCCAGGATCGCCCGCAACACCCAGCTGGTGCTGCAGCAGGAATCGCACACCACCGACGTCATCGATCCTTGGGGCGGCAGCTACTACGTCGAGCGGCTCACCTATGACCTCGCCCGCCGCGCCTGGCAGCACATCCAGGAGGTGGAGGCGGCCGGCGGCATGGCTGCCGCGATCGACGAGGGCCTGCCGAAGCTTCGGGTCGAGGAGGCCGCGGCCCGCACTCAGGCACGCATCGACTCCGGGCGGCAGCCGGTCATCGGGGTGAACAAGTACCGGCTGGACCAGGACGAGGCGATCGACGTCCTCAAGATCGACAATGCCGAGGTGCGCCGGCAGCAGCAGGACAAGCTCGACCGGCTGCGGGCCGAACGCGACGGCGCGGAGGTGACGCGCCGGCTGGACCACCTCACCGCCGCGGCCGAGGCAGCGCAGCAGGGCAGCCGCAGTGCCGGGCTGGAGCAGAACCTGCTCGCGCTGGCCATCGACGCGGCCCGGGCCAAGGCGACGGTGGGCGAGATCTCCGACGCGTTGGAACGGGTCTACGGTCGGCACGCCGGCCAGATCCGCACTATCAGCGGGGTATACCGGGACGAGTACGCGACGGGTGCAGGCCAGCGGGAGGACGGGATGGGCGCTGTCGAGCAGGCGCGCAAGACAACCGACGCCTTCGAGGCCGAGCACGGGCGGCGGCCGCGGATCCTGGTGGCCAAGATGGGCCAGGACGGTCACGACCGCGGGCAGAAGGTGATCGCCACCGCCTTCGCCGACCTCGGCTTCGACGTCGACGTCGGCCCGCTGTTCCAGACGCCGGCCGAGGTCGCCCGGCAGGCGGTGGAAGCCGACGTGCACGTCGTCGGGGTCAGCTCGCTCGCGGCCGGCCACCTCACGCTGGTGCCGCAGTTGCGTGATGAGCTCGCGGCGTTCGGTCGGGACGACATCCTGATCGTGGTCGGTGGGGTGATCCCGCCGCAGGACTTCGACGAGCTGCGCCGGGCCGGCGCAGCGGCCATCTTCCCGCCGGGCACCGTGATCGCGACGGCGGCGCTGGAGTTGCTGCACACGCTCGACGAGCAGCTGTCGCACACCGGCTGATGGCCGGACAGGACGATGACTCGCTGATCGACGGCGTCCGGGCCGGGGACCGGGCGGCGGTGGCGCGCACCATCACCCTGGTGGAGTCGCGCAAGCCCGAGCACCGCGAACGGGCTCAGCGGGTGCTCGCCCGGCTGTTGCCCGACACCGGCCGGGCTGAGCGAATCGGGATCAGCGGGGTGCCGGGTGTCGGCAAGTCGACCTTCATCGATGCCTTCGGCACCTTCCTGATCGGGCGCGGGCACCGAGTGGCAGTGCTGGCGGTGGACCCGTCCTCGGCGCGCACCGGTGGCAGCATCCTGGGGGACAAGACCCGGATGGCACGCCTGGCCGTGGCCGAGCATGCCTTCGTGCGGCCGTCGCCGTCGGCCGGCACGCTCGGCGGCGTCGCCGAGGCCACCCGGGAAACCATGTTGGTGATGGAAGCCGCCGGTTACGACGTGGTGCTGGTCGAGACGGTCGGCGTCGGGCAGTCGGAGTTCGTGGTGGCCGGCATGGTCGATACCTTCCTGTTCCTCACGCTGGCACGTACCGGGGATTCGTTGCAGGGCATGAAGCGCGGCATCCTCGAACTGGCCGACGTGATCGCGGTGAACAAGGCCGACGGTGACCGGGTGGACGAGGCCGAGCGGGCCGCCCGTGAGCTGTCCGCGGCGCTGCGGCTGCTGCGCGAGCCGGAGTCCGGTTGGCAGCCGCCGGTGCTCACCTGCAGCGCTCTCACCGAGCATGGAATCGATCGCGTGTACAAGCACATCCAGCGCCACCGGCAGCGTCTCGTCGAGGACGACGGGCTGGCTCGCAAGCGGTCGGAGCAGCTGGTGCAGTGGACCCGCGACCTGGTCCGAAATCGGCTTCTCGATCAGCTGCGCAGCCCGTACGCTCGACCGGTGGTGGCTGCGGCCGAGG
>DATAKO010000091.1:0-50386 GCA_036261575.1 Jatrophihabitans sp. | reverse complement strand
CGGAGGAGCACGATCCGGCTCGCAAGGCGGTCTTCACCGTCGCCGACGCAAGCTCGGACGAGCCGCTCGGCGCATGCCTACTGTGGGGAATCGACCATTTCAATCGCGCGGCGCACATCGGCCTGTCGTTGCGGCCGGTCGCGCGTGGCCGCGGCCTGGCCACCGAAACGCTGCGACTGCTGTCCGGCTACGGCTTCGATATCTTGGGCCTGCAGCGGCTGGCCATCGAGACGCTGAGTGACAACGAGCCGATGATCCGGGCAGCGCAGCGGGCCGGATTCACCCGCGAGGGGACCCTCCGCCAGGCGGGTTGGGTCAACGGGCGCTGGCGAGATGAAGCTATTTTCGGTCTCCTGGCCGACGAGTGGCGGCGTGACCGGCCTGATCCGGGACCAGGCAGCGCTGCAGCGCCAGCTCGTCCCTGATCGAGGGCGGCACCGGCAGATGACGGGCGCGCAACGCTGCGACGTAGTTCTCCAGCGCCTCGAGCAACCGAGCCTGCTCCGGGTGAGCGGCGAGCCGGCGGGCGCTGGCACGTAACGCCTCGATACTGGCGCGGGCCTCGCGCACCCGCTCGAGCAAGTAGTTCAGCTCGTGGCCGGCGGGTCCGCTTCGCCTCCCGGAGGACTCGGAACCCATCGGGTGCGTGCTCACCAGATGGAGGCTACGCCGCCCTCGATCCGGCCGAACGAACGTGGCGAGCGAAGGAGTCGGGATCAACCCGGTTACCACCGAGCCGGCAGCGCGCGGCAGGATGGAACGGTCCGCTCAAACCGCGTGCAGGCACCTCGTCAGGAGCAACCGTTGAACACTGTCCCCAACGTTCTACTCAACAACGGCGTCGAGATCCCGCAGCTCGGGTTCGGTGTCTTCCAGATCGATCCGGCCGACACCGTGCAGGCGGTCAGCACCGCCCTGGAGATCGGGTACCGGCATATCGACACGGCCGAGATGTACGGCAATGAAAAGGAAGTCGGCGAGGCGATCCGCCGTTCCGGTTTGGACCGGTCCGAGGTTTTCGTGACGTCCAAGCTGAACAACGGCTTTCACGCCTACGACGATGCGTTGAAGGCCTTCGACGGCACCCTCGCAGCGCTCGGCTTCGACCAGGTAGACCTCTTCCTCATCCATTGGCCGCTGCCGACCGTGACGGACTTCGTGCCTACCTGGCAAGCGCTGGAGAAGATCTACGCGGACGGTCGGGCCCGCTCGATCGGACTGTCGAACTTCCAGCCGCATCACATCCGGCGACTGCACGAGCTGACCGAGATTCCGCCTGCGATCAACCAGATCGAGCTGCACCCCTATCTCACCCAGGACGAGCTGCGGGCCTTCGACGCACAGCACCAGATCGCGACCGAGGCCTGGTCGCCGATCGCCCAGGGTGGCGTGCTGCAGGACCCGACAATCAACACGATCGCTCAGGAGCACGGCAAGACGGCCGCGCAGGTAGTGCTGCGGTGGCACATCGAGCTCGGCAACATCGTCTTTCCCAAGTCGGTGACGCCCTCGCGGATGAAGGAGAACTTCGAGATCTTCGACTTCGAGCTCAGTGCCGAGGAGATCGGAATGATCAGCGGCCTGAACAAGAACGAGCGCACCGGACCGGACCCGGACACGTTCGACTACATCCCCAGCTGATCCCTGCCCGCAACGACGAAACCGGCTCCGGAGACTTCGCCAGAGCCGGTTTCGGCGTTGCGAACTCAGCCGCGCACGGGAGCGTTACGGCGCAGCGCCCGGCGCAACTGCAGGATGCGCACCGTGCCGGGAATGGCGACCAGCAGGATGCCGATGACGGCCGACAGCAGGATGGTCAGCGCGAGCGAGAATCGACCATGCCAGCCGAGAAAATGGATCGACACCGACCGGGAATTCTGGGCGATGAACACGATCAGGAGCACCAGGAAAACGGCGGTGGCAATGAGCCCGATCCACACGCCACTGGTGCGGGTGTTGCGCACCCGGCCACGAGAGTCGAATCCCGGAGCCGGCTCGGCCGGTGTCGCGGAACCGCCCGGCACCCCCGGCGCTGAGCCGGAATCACCTGTCACCGCAGCAGAACCCGTGTCAGCAGGGACGTCGTCGGACGGGTAGGACGGGTTGCTCATGGCAGCTCACACCTCCGGTGCGTCGGGACCACCGCGAATGGGTCGCGATCCACTGCCGAGCCTACCGGCCCGACCCGTCCCCGCGGCGCAGCGAACTTCCCTTTCAGTGCTCGATCGAGCGGGTTTCAAACGATCTTGATACTGCACTGAGCAACAATGTAGAATTGCGTTTCTCCATATATATAACAAGATTAGCCAACCCCACGCTAGCCGCGATGCCCGGCCACAGCTACTGTGTGCTGCGTGTCGGCAGGCGAAGGCGCTCGCGCGCAACGGAAGCGACTGACCCGGCAGGCGATCATCGATGTCGCCACCGGGATGTTCTTGGAGCACGGCTTCGAGCAGGTGTCGGTCGCCGACATCGCAGCCGCGGCCAGGGTCTCGAAGATGACTGTCTTCAACTACTTCGACGTCAAGGAAGAACTGATACTCAGCCAGCTGCAGTTACGCCCTGATGAGCCGGCCCAGGCGGTCCGCACCCGCGGACCGCAGCTGTCGCCGCTGGCCGCGCTGCAGCGCAGCTTCCTCGGGCAGCTGCGCGACCAGGTGCCCGCGAGCGGGCTCAATCAGGACCCCCGGATCGCTGCGGTCTGGCAGCTGATCGACAGCACCGAGAGCCTCACCGCCCGGCTCGGAACGCACACGGCCTACACCGAGAGCCGGCTCGCTGCGGCGCTGACGGAGGTACCAGCAGCCACTCCGCTGACCGCGCGGATCGCCGCAAACCAGGTAGTCGGCATCACCCGGGCCTTGGTGGCCCAGAACGTCCGGCTGGCGGCCGCCGGCGCCGATCCGGACCGGCTCGGCAAGCAGGCCATCGGTGACGCGGCGGCCGCCTTCGCCGCCCTGGCCGGCGGCCTCGGCCTGGGACCGTTCGGGCCGCTGACCCTCGCCGCGGAAACGCCTGCAACGGACCTCCCCGCCACGGAAGCCCTCGCCCTGGCAGATGGGGCGACTAGGCTCGACGCATGACCGAAACCGGCGTCCCGGCGGCGACCGTCGATCTCAACCGGCACCGCTACGGCGATCCGGAAGCGCCCGTCACCATCGTCGAGTACGGCGATTTCGAGTGTCCGTACTGCGGTGCGGCGGCGCCGGTGCTCAAGGAACTGGTGGATGGCGCGGGCGGCCAGGTCAGCCTGGTGTTTAGGCACTTCCCGCTGTTCACCGTGCATCCGTTCGCGCTCACCGCGGCACTAGCGGCCGAGGCAGCCGGTGACCGGTTCTGGGACATGCACTGGAAGCTGTTCGAGCACCAGGGCAAGCTCACCGACCCGGACCTGCAGCGCTGGGCCGACCTGTTGGGGCTCAGACCGGTGACCGGCGCGGCCGCGCAGGCCTACCAGCCGGCCGTCCAGGCCGACTACGCCTCGGGGCTGGAGCTGGGCGTGCAGGCGACCCCGACCCTGTGCATCGATGGCCGCCGCTACACCGGACGGGTGGAGCTGCGCGCGCTGCGCAACGCGCTCGGCCTCGGCCGCTGACGGCACGCGCCCGCGGCGCTCAGCTGCTGCTGCCGGCGTCCGTGCGCAATCCCGGCGTCGTCGGATCCAGCCACGGGCCCTGCGGCAGGGGCGGCGGCCCGGCTGCGTCCGGCACCGTGCACAGCGGCAGCCGCTCCCCCAGGTACCGCAGCAGCAGCGAGCCCGCCACCGCCGCCAGCAGCGAGCCGGCGAGCACACCGATCTTGGCGTCGTGACGCAGCCCCTCGTCGGTGAAGGCGAGGTCGGTGATGAACAGCGAGATGGTGAAGCCGATGCCGGCCAGCACCGAGCCGCCGAGCAGGTGGCCGTAGCGCACCGCCCCCGGCAGTGAGCCCCGACCGACGCGCAGGGCCAGGCCCGAGGCCAGCGACACCCCCACGCTCTTGCCGACGATCAGCGCCAGCACCACGGCGATGGTGACCCGCGAGGTCGCCGCGGCCCGCAGTGTGTGGGCGTCCAGCGGCACGCCGGCGTTGGCCAGCCCGAACAGCGGCAGCACCACGTACGCGCTGGCCGGATGCAACGCGTCCTGCAACCGGTCGTTGGCCGAGACGGTGGCCCGGGCGGCCGCGGTCACCAGCCGCACCCGGCGCGGGTCGGCCGCCTCGATCACGGCGCGGCCGTAGAAGTAGAGCCGGCGCCGGTGCTCGACGTCCACCGGGGCGGCCGGCACGATCAGGCCGACCAGCACGCCGGCCAGGGTCGGATGCACCCCGGACTGGTACACCGCCAGCCACAGCGCTATGCCGAGCAGCATGTAGGGCGTCAGCCGCCACATGCCCAGCACGCGCAGACCGATCAGGGCCGCCACCAGCGCTGCGGAGACGAGCAGCGCGGGCAGCGAGATGTGCTTGGAGTAGAACAGCGCCATCACCGTGATGGCACCGATGTCGTCCACTATGGCCAGCGCGAGCAGGAACAGCCGCAGCTGGTCCGGGCAGCGCGGCCCGAACAGCGCCAGCACGCCGACCACGAACGCGGTGTCCGTCGACATCGGAATGCCCCAGCCTCCGGCGGCCGGCCCGCTCTGCACGATGGCGAAATAGACCAGGGCAGGCAGCAACAGGCCGCCGATCGCGCCGAGGGCCGGCACCAGCAGGGTGCGCCGATCGCGCAGCTCGCCGACCACCAGTTCGCGACTGATCTCCAGGCCTACCACCATGAAGAAGATCGCCATCGCGGTGTCGTTGACGACATGCTGCAGGTCCAGTTGCAGGCGCCAGGAATCGACCCGCAACTCGGCGTCGACGGACCAGAATCGCAGGTAGGTGGCACCGGGCAGGTTCGCCCAGACCAGGGCCGCGACGGTGGCCGCCAACAGGATTGCCGAGCTGCCGGCCTCGCGGGACAGGAAGCGCTTCACCGACTCCGACAGGTACGGCAGTGCCACGGAGATCCGGGGCGGCGGCCCTGGCCGGCCGGGGCGGGGCAGGCTATCGGTGGCGACGTCGGACATCAGGTCAGTGCAGGTGCTCGCGCCAGTCGGCCGGCAGCCGACCACTCGGCCCGGGCGCGCTCTGCTGCACCGGGTGCGATTGCGGGTCAGCCAGCACCGGCCCCTCGTAGTAGGACTCGGTCTGGTAGTTCCAGAACCAGTCCTCTCCCGGCTCGAAGCTCTGCACGATCGGATGCCCCGTCTCGGCCGCGTGGCTGCTGGCGTGCTGCGCCGGCGAGGAGTCGCAGCAGCCTACGTGTCCACAGCTGGCGCAGCGGCGCAGGTGCACCCACCAACCGCCGGAGGCCTCGCACTCCACGCAGCCATCGCCGCTGGGCGGCACCGACGGGTTGATGGCCCCGCTCATGCCGGCACGCTCCCGTCTCCCTCGATCGCCGCGGGGACCGGGGTCTCGTCGGGGTTGACGTCCCGGGCCCGCAACGGCAGCCGGACCCGGAACACCGTGTTGCCCGGTTGTGAGCGCACCGACAGGTCGCCGTGGTGCTTGTTCGTGACGATCCGCCACGAGATGTCCAGCCCGAGGCCGGTGCCCTCGCCCACCGGCTTGGTGGTGAAGAACGGCTCGAAGATGCGGCCGACGATCTCGTCCGGGATGCCGGGGCCGGTGTCACCGATCTCGACCACCGCACAGTCCTCGTCGCGGCCGGTCCGGACCGTCAGCGTCCCGGTTCCACCCATAGCCTGCAGTGCATTGTCGATCAGGTTCGTCCACACCTGATTCAGCTCGGCACCGTAGACCGGCAGGTCGGGCAGCGTCCTGTCGTAGTCCTTGACCACCTGCACCCCGTCGCCGACCTTCCGGCTCAGCATCACCAGGGTGCTGTCCAACAGCTCGTGTACGTCCAGTACCTGGAAGGGGGCGCGGTCCAGCTGCGAGTACTGCTTCGCGGCGCCGACCAGGGTGGAGATCCGGGTGGTGGAGTCCTCGATCTCGTTCATCAGCAGCTCGGTCTCGAGGGTGTAGTTCAGCCAGCGCAGCGCACCCTCGAGCATGCCGTCGTTGACGATGTCGGTGATCTGTTCGAGCCAGCTCACCTCCACACCGGCCTGAACGAAGGTCGCGCTCATGTCGTAGGCGCCACCGATGTTGTGGTCAGCGAACCAGTCCGACAGCTCGTCCTCACGGTCGGAGGCATCCAGCGGCGACAGCTCCGGCGCCTTGGCGACGAACTCCACCGCCTTCTCCTGCAACCTGATCAGCGTCTCCAGCTGGCCGCGATCCCAGGTGCCACCGGCGATCATGGCCAGCTTGTGCCGCATCCCGGCGACCCGTTCACGCAGCGACGAGGTGGCGCGCACCGCGGCCGCCGCCGGGTTGTTGAGCTCGTGGGTCAGCCCGGCCGACAGCGAGCCCAGCGCGAGCAACCGCTGCCGCTGCGCGACCGTGCTCTGGGACTGCTGGTTGCCGAAGAACAGGCCCTCCAGCAAATGGACCGGCATCGGGAACCAGGCGTGCATCAGCTCGGCGAAATCGTCGGCGGACAGCACGAAGAACCGGCTCGGCACCAGCGCCCGGGTGGTGTTCAGGTAGGTCTGCGGCACCCGGTCGCCCAGGTACGCGCTCCACGCACCGGTGTACACCCCACGCTGGCTGGTCCGGCTGATCTCGACGTCGTCGCCGCCGACCCGCCGGGACAGCGCGATGGACCCGTCCAGCAGCACGAAGAAGCAGGTCGCCGGGCCACCCTCGGTGTGCACCGGTCCGGGCTCGTGCAGCTCGATCCGGCCGTGCGCGCACAGCCAGCCGAGCTGGTCGTCGGTGAGCTTCTCGAACAGGAACAGCGTGCGCAGTTCGTCGATGTCGCAGTTGATGTTCTCGGTCATGACATGCCTTCGAGGTAGCGGTGAACGAGCATGACGGCCATTGCGCCCTCCCCGACGGCCGAGGCGACCCGCTTTGCCGACTCCGAACGGACGTCGCCGGCCACGAAGACCCCGGGAACACTCGTTTCCAGGTGTAACGGTGGCCGGGTCAAATGCCATCCCGGCGGCATGCCGCCCTCCGGTGCCAGGTCAGGCCCGGACAGCACGAAGCCGCGTCCGTCACGCAGTACCGTCCCGTCCAGCCAGTCGGTGCGCGGCGCGGCACCGATGAACACGAACAACCACCCGGCGGCCACCGTTTCGGCCTCACCGGTCGCCCGGTCCCGCAGCATGAGCTTCTCCAGATGACCGTCACCGTGCGCCTGCACCACCTCGACGCCGGTGCGCACATGGATGTTGTCGATCGCTTCGATCTGCTGGATCAGGTAGTAGGACATCGACGCGGCCAGCGACGGGCCCCGTACCAGCAAGGTGACCGAGCGCGCGCCTCTGGCCAGGTAGACGGCTGCCTGGCCGGCCGAGTTCGCACCCCCGACGATGTAGACGTCCTGCGCCCTGCAGTTGGCCGCCTCGGTCAGCGCCGAGCCGTAGTACACCCCGGCCCCGGTCAGCTCCTGCAGCCCCTCGCCGGCAAGCTGCCGGTAGGACACGCCGGTTGCCAGGATGACGGTGTGGGCGTCGATCGAGCCCCCGTCGGCGAAGCGGACGGTCCGCGCCGAACCGTTGACCTCGAGCGCCACCACGTCGCGGGTGGTGATCAGCTCCGCGCCGAACTTCAGCGCCTGCCGGCGCGCTCGCTCGGTCAGCTGGGCACCGGACACCCCGTCGGGGAAGCCGAGATAGTTCTCGATCCGGGAACTCTGGCCTGCCTGTCCCCCGGTGGCGGTGCGCTCGATCAGCACGGTGTGCAGGCCCTCGGACGCACCGTAGACCGCGGCACCGAGCCCGGCCGGGCCACCGCCGATGACGATCAGGTCGTAGAACTGCTTGGCCGGCGCGGTGGACAGCCCGACATGGTTGGCGATCTCGTTGTCGCTCGGGGCGACCAGCGCGGTGCCGTCCGGCGTCACCACCAGCGGCAACGCGCGCGGGTCCGCATCCGCCGCCTGCAACAGCCGCCTGCCTTCGTCGGTGTCCGAGCCGAACCAGCGGTAGGGCACCTGGTTGCGTGCCAGGAACTCCCGCACTTCCGACGAGCGGGCAGACCAGCGGTGGCCGACCACCTTGGTCTCGGGCACCGGTCGGTGGTCGGCAGCCGACCATGCCTCCAGCTGGGCATCCAGTACCGGATACAGCTTCTCCTCGGGCGGATCCCACGGTTTGAGCAGGTAGTAATCGAGATCGACCACGTTGATCGCCTCGATGGCGGCGCCGGTGTCGGCGTAGGCGGTGAGCAGTACCCGGCGCGCGCCGGGAAAGATGTCCATCGCGGCTTCCAGGAACTCAAGCCCGCTCATCTGCGGCATCCGGTAGTCGGCCAGCAAGACGGCCACGCTGTCACCGCGCAGCTTCATCTCCTTCAGCGCTTCCAGCGCCTGCTCGCCGGACTCGGCCCGGACGATCCGGTAGCCATCGCCGTAACGCCGGCGCAGGTCGCGGGCGACCGCGCGCGACACCCCTGGGTCGTCATCGACGGTGACGATGGACGGGCGGGCTGCGTCCGGACTGCTCACGCAAGCAGCCTAATCGGTAGCTGTGACGGACCCCACCGTGCCCGACTCGTCGCGTTCGGCATGCAGCGCGGCGGCCAGGAATGGCGCGGTCCGGCTGCCGGCCGCCCGGCTCACCTCGGCCGGGCTGCCCTGGGCGATCACCTGTCCGCCCGCCGCGCCTCCGCCGGGTCCCAGATCGATGACGTGGTCGGCACCGGCCACCACGCGCATGTCGTGCTCGGCGACGATGACGGTGTTGCCGGCATCGACCAGCGCGTGCAGCTGGGCGACCAGCAGGTCCGCATCAGCCGGGTGCAGGCCGGTCGTCGGCTCGTCCAGCAGGTACAGCGTGTGTCCTCGGTGCCGGCGCTGCAGCTCGGTGGCCAGCTTGATTCGCTGCGCCTCGCCGCCGGACAGCTCGGTAGCGGGCTGGCCGAGACTGAGGTAGCCGAGGCCCACCTCCTGCAGGGTAGCCAGGCTGCGCCGAACGGCCGCGGTACTGGCGAAGAAGTCAGCGGCATAGTCCACGCTCAGCGCCAGCACGTCGGCGATGGTGTGGTCGCGGTAGCGGATCTGCAGGGTGTCGGCGTTGTAGCGGGCGCCGTGGCAGACCGGGCACGGCGAATAGGTGCCGGGCAGGAACAGCAGTTCCACGGCGACGAAACCCTCGCCCTGACAGTGCTCGCACCGGCCACCGGCCACGTTGAAGGAGAACCGGCCGGCACCGTAACCGCGCTCGCGCGCCGCCGGGGTGGCGGCGAACAACTTGCGGACGTTGTCGAACAGCCCGGTGTAGGTCGCCAGGTTGGAGCGGGGTGTCCGGCCGATCGGCTTCTGATCGAGCAGCACCAGCCGGTGCAGCGCCGCCAGTCCTTCGACCCGTCCGGTGAGGCGGTCGGAGATGTCCGCGACGGCGTCGATGGAATCTGCGCCGGCGGCGTCCTCGGCCGTGGCGTCGCCGGCACTGTCGGAAGGCACGCCGCCCAGGTGCCCGCGAGCCGCGTCGGCAAGCACGTCGTTGAGCAGGCTCGACTTGCCCGCACCGGACACGCCCGTGATGGCGAGGAAGCAGCCGAGCGGGATGTCGAGATCCAGTTCTCGCAGGTTGTGCCGGCTGATCCCGCGCAGCGACAACTGGCCGGACGGCGTGCGCTCCGGTCCCCTCGGCAGCCCGGGTGGCCGGAACAGGTAGCGGCCGGTCACCGAGTCCGGCACCTCGGCAAGGCCCGCGACCGGCCCGCTGTAGAGCACCCGGCCACCCTGTTCACCGGCTGCCGGGCCGACATCGACGATCCAGCCCGCGCGCCGGATCAGGTCCAGATCGTGCTCCACCACCAGCAGCGAATTGCCTGCTGCGCGCAGCCGATCCAGCACGGCCAGCAGGGCCTGCGCGTCATGCGGGTGCAGACCTGCCGACGGCTCGTCCAGCACGTAGAGCGCGCCGAACAACGTCGAACGCAGGGCGGTGGCCAGCCGCAGCCGCTGCCGCTCACCGGCCGACAGCGTCGGGGTCGACCGGTTCAGGCTGAGGTAACCCAGCCCGACCTCGGCCAGCACCTCGATGCGCCCGAGCATGTCCGGCACGATCGCGCGCCCCACCTCGTCCGCGGCGCCGCCGGCCAGCAGCTCGGCCAGCTCCGTCAGCGACATGCTGCTCAGCTCGGCGATGGTGCGCCCGGCGAAGGTCACGGCCAGGGCCGCCGGTCGCAGACCGCTTCCGGCGCACGCCAGGCAGGCGGTGATTACCACGTGCTGCAGCGCGCGCCTGCGCAGCGCGGCCGAGCCGGTGGTGGCCAGCGTGTGCAGGACGTAGCGGCGCGCGCTCTGGTACGTGCCCTGGTAGGGCCGCTGGATGCGGTGTGCCTCTCGCTGGGCGTGCACCGTCACGACGGGCTGCTCGTCGGTGAACAGGATCCAGTCCCGCTCCGGCTGCGGCAGCTGGTGCCACGGCCGGTCGATGTCGTAGCCCAGGGTGGCCAGGATGTCGCGGTAGTTCTTGCCCTGCCACGCTCCGGGCCACGCAGCCACGGCCCGGTTCCGGATGCTCAGCGTGGGGTCAGGCACCAGCGACGCCTCGGTGACCTCGTGCAGCCGGCCCAACCCATGGCAGCGCGGGCACGCGCCGGCGGGCGTGTTCGGGGAGAAGGCGTCGGAGTCCAGCCGCGAGGCGCCCGGCGGGTAGTCACCGGCCCGGGACAGCAGCATCCGCAACGAGTTCGACAGGGTGCTGACGGTCCCCACCGACGAGCGGGCGCCCGGCACTCCCCGTGCTTGCCGCAGCGCCACCGCCGGCGGCAACCCGCGGATCTCGGCCACCTCGGGCGAGCCGACCTGATCGATCAGCCGGCGAGCGTACGGGGCAACCGACTCCAGATAGCGAAGCTGCGCCTCGGCGAAGACCGTGCCGAAGGCGAGCGAGGACTTGCCCGAACCCGAGACGCCGGTGACGACCACGAACTCCTCGCGCGGCAGGTCCACATCGACGTTGCGCAGGTTGTGCAGCCGGGCACCGCGAACCTGGATCGCATCGCTCACAGGACGGCCGTGTCCTCCTGCCAGCTGACCCCCAGCTGGCCGGCCGCGACCTCGAGAATCCGCTGCACCTGCAGCGTGTCCTCCAGCGGCATGATGTCGCTCTCAGTCCGGCCGTCCCGCAGGCAGGCGGTCACCTCGATCAGCTCATGCGAGTAGCCCCCGCCGGCCGGCTGCGCGGTCACCGGCTGCTCGCCACCGTCGCGATGCAGCACCACCTGGGTCGGGTGATGGAATCGGGGCAGGATGTCGATCCAACCCTCGGTGCCCAGCACCCGGGCGGCACCGGGAAAGGCACTGTGCAACGAGGTGCTGAGCAGCGCGGAGCGCCCCTCGGAGTAGCCGAGCAGCAGCGCTGCGTCCACCTCGACCCCGGTGCGTGCCAGCCTGCCGTGCGCCTCGATTCGTTCAGGATTGCCCAGCACCCACTGCGCGAACGAGACCACGTACACGCCCAGGTCGAGCAGCGCCCCGCCACCCAGCTCCTTGGCGAACAGCCGGTCGTCCGGGTCGAATTCGCGCGCCACGCCGAGATCGGCCTGCACCGTGCGCACCTCGCCGATCGCACCGGCATCCAGCCACGCGCGCACCTGGGCCATCGCCGGCTGGAACCTCGTCCACATCGCTTCCATCGCGAAGACGCCGTGCTCGCGGGCCGCGGCGGCCACCTCCTGCGCTCCGGCGAGCGTGGCCGTGAAGGCCTTCTCGACCAGCACCGCCTTGCCCGCGCGGATGGCCGCCAGTGCGATCGCGTGGTGCTGCGGGTGCGGCGTGGCGATGTAGATGGCGTCCACGGCCTCATCGTCGATCAGCTCGCGGTAGGAGCCGTAGGCCCTGGCGATGCCGTGCCGGTCGGCGAACGCGCCGGCGCGCTCGGCCGAGCGGGAGCCGACCGCCACCAGGTGCGCGTGCGGCACGTGGCCGAAGTCGGCGGCCACCTTGTCCGCGATCCGGCCGGGCCCGGCAATGGCCCAGCGCACGCTGCCGGTGCCCTCGCGGTACTTGTCGGTGTGGCCGGTGCGGGTGTGATCCATGCTGCCCAGCTTGGCAGACCGGCACTGCCTGCCACAGCGCGGTAGCGGCCGCCCGAGCTGCCGGTACTGGGCGGAGCGCGTAGTTTGACAGCAGTCGCCGTTCTCACCCCCAGGAGTTCTGCATGCGCGCGCTCAGTGTTGTCCGCCTCGTCCCCCTGCTGGTCGTAGCCGCTGCCGGCCTCGCGGTCGCTCCGGCCGCCTACGCCGGTACCACCGGTTACGTCGAACCGTCCGGTGGCAGCGTGGTCACTGCCGCACCGCCGCTGAGCCGGCCGGACAGCCCGCACTGCACGGTCACGCTGGCCGAGCACTTCCAATCCAACGCCCCGGACGGCAGCCCGCAGAACTACTCGGGCACCCTGACGCCGCCGTCGCAGTGCCCCGGTCCTTGGGCCAAGGTGGTGCTCGATTCCACCACCAGTGTCAGCGGACGGCAGTACGACCGCTCCGGCTCGCTTCAGATCGGCGGCGCCACTGTCTGGTTCGGCACCACTCAGGAACCCAGCGGCGCCACTCCGACGACCTTCCACTTCAGCAAGGACATCACCGACTTCACCGCGTTGCTGCGCTCGCCGCAGCCCTACCAGGGCGGCATCGGCAACTACACCAGCGACGTGTACACCGGCGTCTACGACCAAACCGTCACGATCACGTATTACCAGGCGGACCGGCGTGATCCGGCGCCCGTGGTTCCCGACCGGGTGATCGGAGTACCGGTGCCGGACCTGCACCCGGGCGCCGCCAGCGCCACGGTCGCGTTGCCGTCGCTACCGACCAACATCACCGGTGCGCGGCTACAGACGACGCTGAAGGGCAACGGTTGCGACGAGCAGTGGTTCACCGCGGTGCCGGATCAGGTAGCCGCGGATTTCCCTGGTGACGGGCTGTGCGCAGCCAGCGCCTACCGGGAAGCCCTGGTATCGGTGGACGGCACTCGGGCCGGGGCGGTCGGCACGTTCCCGCACATCTACTCGGGCGGCATCGTGCCCACGCTGTGGCGACCGGTGCTGGCCATCGACACCCTCGACCTGCGGCCGGAGACGCTCGACCTGACCCCGTTCGCAGGCCGGCTGGTCGACGGCGGCAGCCACAGCCTGTTCTTCTCCATCACTCCGATCGGCGACAACTGGAACGTCACCGCCGTGCTGTTCCTCTACACCGACCACCACTGGTCGCACACCTCCGGCGCACTGATGAGCAGCTCGGTGCCGGCCGCTGCCAGCACCCGCACAACGGCAGGGCCGATCACCAACGGCTCGGTGAACTATGACGAAACTGCGACACGCTCGGATGCGTTGGCAGGCTATGTGAACACGTCCGCCGGCCGCGTCGTCACCACGGTCAACACCGGGCGCAGCTGGCGCAACACCGGAACCGTCGGTGACAGCGGCCTGGTGCAGCACGTCACCCAGTCAGACCGGCTCAGCTACCGATCGATCTCGCGGATCGGCGGCCGCGTCATCGCCAGCTCGACGTTGAGCGAGAACTACCCGATAACCATTGACTTCTCGGCAGCCAACTACGTCAACGACCAGAACTTCTCGCTCACCGGGACCGTGGACATGCGTCAGCAGGTTGCCAGCCTCGTCACCGGTGCCGGGCGGCCGGCAGTGCGGGGCTGGGATTGGGACGTCGACTCCTACGGAATCCTCGCCCGGACCAACGGCGTGACCAGCCAGTCGGACGGCCATTCCAGCACCAGCTACCTCGGTACCACCGATGCCGGGCGGCTTTACCGGCACCGCATCATCACCGATCACGGCCAGGTGGTGAGCGACTCGGCGCATGGCGCGTGATCGTCACACCGGGCGCGTGCCCAGCAGCAGGTAAGCGCGGTGCTCGGGGCCGGTATGCAGCGTGCAGCGTCCGCGAGGGCTGCGGGCATAGCCGGAGGGGAACTGGCCGGTCACCGGATTGCGCGGCTGCGGCCAGCGCCCGCGCAGCTCCAGCCGCAGCCGCTCGCCGGCGCGCAGCCGGGTGGCGTGCGGTAGCAGCGCAACGTCCAAGGCGACGATCTCCCCCGGCCGCACCGGCTGCGGGTCGCGGTAGGTGTGCACCGGTTGTTCAGGTGTGCTGAGCAGGGGGTCCAGGCGACGGAAGGCGGCTCGCTGCCAGCCTGTGGTCATCGGGTCGCCGGCGAAGCCGAACGAGCCCTCGAAGGTGACCTCGCGGCCGTGCCGCAACTTGCGCAGCACCGCGAACAGGTGCACGTCGTCGGCGCCGGCCACCTGCAGGTAGACGCGCAGGGCGGCTGGACCGATCACATCGAGATCGCCGGGCAGCATCCAGTCGAAGCGCAGCCCGGCACCACGGCTCGCCAGCGATGCCTGACCTGGTGCCGGCACCGCCTCGCCGAGGCCGCCGGTGCCGGCGTCCAGGAAGAGCCGGCGCCAGTTTAGATCGGCCGGAGGCCACGATGCCTCCCGCCTGATCTCGGCCGGCGCGCGGCGGGTCTCGTGCACCGCCAGCCGCACCGGGGCGTGCTGCTGCCACCCGTTGTCCTGCTGCTTCACATACCGGTCGAAGAACTCGAGCTGGGTGGCGCGCGCGGCTTCGCCGTAGAAGTGCGACCACTTGCCGTCGCGGTGGGTGTAGAGCCACTTCTCGGTGGATCCGGCCCGACGGTAGGCCTCGAACGATCCGCGGCTGTGCAGGTTGTGGTCTGAGAAGGACGCGCACACCAGCATCGGCACCTCGATCGCGGCCAGGTCCGGCGTCCGCTCGGCGTACCAGCCGTCGCGTTCCGGCCGTGCCAGCTGCTCGCGGCGGAGGTTGCCGTGCACCCGGGCCTGCTTGCGTGTCATCGCGCTCCAGATGATGGCGAAGTCGTTCTCCGCGATCCCGCCGGGCCGGGCGAAATCCCGGTACAGGTCGGTGAAGCCCTCCCACGGGCAGATCGCCGCAAGCTGCGGTGGTCGCAGCGCGGCCACCTTGTACTGGCTTATCGCCAGGTAGGACACGCCGAGCAGGCCGACTCGCCCGGTGGACCACGGCTGGGTGCCGGCCCAACCGATGATCTCGGCGTAGTCGGCAGCCTCGAGATCGGAGAAGAGCTCGGATACGCCTTCCGCGGTGCCGCCGCCCCGCAGGTCGGCATTCACCACCGCGTAGCCATGTCCGGTCCAGAACGCCGGATCCGGCGCCTCCCACGAGGTCCAGGCCGAGATCGAGATGAGTTCGGGCTGCGGGAACAGCCGGTACTGGAAGTTCACCCGTCGGCCGGTCCGGCTGCGGGCCGGGATGGCGTCCTTGTCATAGGGATGCGCGCACAGCAGCACCGGAAACGGTCCCGGCCCGGCCGGCCGAAACACGTTCGCGCGCAGGGTCACGCCGTCGCGAAGCCGGATCGGCAGGTTCCACTCCACCTGCACGTCCGGTGGCGGGGCGCCGACCCTCACCTCGGGTCGCACCGCCGTGCGCAGCCGGCGGTGCAGACCGCGCGCGAACGGCAGCGCCATATCAGTGCCCGCCGAGCGACGTGGCCGGCGCCGTGAGGACGGTGCCCCCGGGTGCCGGCAGGTCATGGCCTTCGGCCTCGATACTGGGCACCAACCGGTCCAGCCAGGCCGGCATCCACCAGGTCTTGCTCGCGAACAAGGTCATGGTGGCCGGCACCAGCAGCAGCCGCACGATGCTGGCGTCGATCAGCACGCTGACCGCCAGCCCCACCGCGAGCATCTTGATCACCACCAGCTGCGAGGTGGTGAATGCCAGGAAGACACTGATCATGATGAGCGCCGCCGATGTGATGACCCGGCCGGTGGCAGCCAGCCCCTGCCGTACCGACTCGCCGTTGTCCCCGGTGCGCCGAAACACCTCATGCACCCGGGACAGCAGGAACACCTCGTAATCCATGGACAGTCCGAAGACGATGGCGAACATCATCATCGGCACGTAGGACTCGATCGGCACGTTCTCCGAGACGCCGAGCAGGCCGCGCCCCCAGCCCCACTGGAAGACGGCGACGACGACGCCGTACGCGGCCGCGATCGACAGCAGGTTGAGCACGGCCGCCTTGACGGCCAGCAGCAGGCTGCGGAAGGCGGCCAGGATCAGCAGGAAGGCCGTCAGCACCACCACCGCGATGATGATGGGCAGCCGTGTCGTCAGCACGTCCTGGAAGTCGAGCTGGCTGGCGGCGGTGCCGGTCACGTAGCCGACCGCGCCGGAACCGGCAAGCGCCTGCGGCAGCGTGTGGTCGACGAGGCGCCGGAACAGTCGGCTGGTACCGGCGTCCTGTGGGCTGCTGGCTGGTACGACCGTGCCGACCAACAGCTTGCCGTCGGCGGAAGGCGTCAGCTGGCTGACCTCGGCCACATCCCCGGCAGTCGAAAGCTGCTGGTGCACGGCTTGGGCCAGCTGTCCGGCCTGCGCGCCGGCTCCGCGCAGCTCGATCACCACGGTCAACGGGCCGTTGGCTCCCGGGCCGAAGCCCTGGCTGATCAGGTCGTAGGCCCGCTTGTCGGTGAAGCGCATCGGATCGGCACCGTCGTCCACATGACCGAGCCGCAGCGACAGTACCGGCAACGAGATGATCGCGAGCAGCAGCAGCCCGGCGACGAAGAATCGCCAGGGCCGCCGCACCACTGTTTCGGCGTAGCGGTGCCAGATGTCGTCGGCGGCTCCGGTTTCGGCCACTGGCCGCCGCACCCGGAACCGGTCGATGCGGCCGCCCACCAGCCCCAGGCCGGCCGGCACCAGCGTGATCGCTCCGGCAGCCGCGGTGGCGACGGTGAACACCGCGGCGAAGCCGAGCGAACCGATGAAGCTCAGCCCCGCGGCATACAGGCCGAGCAGGGCCACCGAAACGGTCCCGGCCGCCACCAGCACCGCGTGCCCACTGGTCGCCACGGTCCGCCCTGCCGCGCGGGTCGGTTCCTCGCCGTCCAGCACCAGCTGGCGGTAGCGGGTGGTCAGGAACAGGGCGTAGTCGATGCCGACGCCGATGCCGATCATCAACGCCAGGGTGGGCGAGGCTGTGCCGAAGGTGATCACCGCGGCGACCAGGCCGAGGATGCTGACGCCGAGCACTGTGCTGATCAGTGCGGTGAGCAGCGGAAGCAGCGCGGCAAAGACGCTGCCGAAGCCGACCAGCAGCACGATCAGTGCGACCGCGATGCCGACCGCTTCGCCCACGTCGGTGGCCGCCGGCCGGGTCAGCTCGTCCAGCGCACCCCCGAATTCCACCTGCAGGCCGGCGTTCCGGCTTCCCGCGACGGCCTCGGTCAGGCGGTCCACGTAGCCGGCGCCGAGCGTCTTCGGTCGCACATCGAACTGGACCGTGCTGTAGGCGGTGCGCCCGTCCCGGGAAACGGCGGCAGGTGCGGCGAACGGATCGCTGGCCGACAGCACGTGCGGCAGCCGTGACAGCTGCGCCACGCTTGCCTGGATCGCACTGCGATCGTCCTGCAACGAACCGGTGCCGAGATGGAACACGACCTTGCCTGCGGCGCCTCCGGCAGCCGGCTCGCTCGCCTTCAGCAGCGCCGCACCGGTGTGCGACTGCGTGCCGGCCAGGTCGACGTTGTCGCTGAACACGCCGCCCACGGTCTTGTCTGCCCCGGCGAGCGCCACCAGCAGCAGCAACCAGGCAGCGATGACCCGGTACGGGTGCCGTGCGCTTGCTGAGCCGATCCGACCGAGGCCGCGCAACGGCGGCGCCGTGGGCGTCTGGACCCCAGGCATGGCAGCTCCAGGAGATTCGGCGCCGGGCGGGCTGCAGCGGCGTGGCATGAGCATATGAGCGGCTCACAAATTGTGTCAACTATGTCAGATTGCAGCCATGTCACATTCTTTGATCGAACACCCGTCGCTACCCCGAGCGCCCGTAAGGTGGCGGGATGAGCGAGCAGCAGCCGGCGGTCGGCCGCCGGGAACGCAAGAAGCTCGAAACCCGGGATGCGCTGCGCGCGGCCGCCCGCACGTTGTTCAGCGAGCAGGGCGTGGCCGCCACGTCCATCGAGCAGATCACCGAGGCGGCGGATGTCTCGCAGCGAACCTTCTTCCGCTACTTCGAGTCCAAGTACGACCTGCTGCTGCCCGACCTGACCGCAACCTTCACCGATCTGGAGGCCGCACTGGCCGAGCGACCCAGCTCCGAGCACCCGCTCGTCGCCTACCAGATCGCGCTCACGGCAGTGATGGCCGCACAGGCGGCCGCTGACGGCGGGATGACGACCATCGCCCCGGGGCTGGATCCCGGCGATCCGGGCGTGGCATCCCGCCTGGCCAGGGCCTTTCTGAACTGGGAGGAACGCCTGACCGAGATCTTCGCAGAGCGGCTGGCGACTGCGCCCGACACAGGCGAGCCACTCGAACCGGATCAGCTGGCATTGCGCGCAGCCGCCACTGCCGGCGTCGCGGTGGCCGCTACCCGGGCGGTGGTGCGGCTGGTTCGGCGCTCCCCCTCGCTGACGCCACCGCGGCGACTGCAGCTGGTCACGGACACCTTCGAGTTCGTTCGGACCGGCTGCGGCGCATCTGACACGCTCGGAACGGAGACAGCGGTGTGATCAGGAGGTACGGATGCGTGTTGTGGTGACCGGGGCGCGGGGCAAGGTAGGCCGGGCTTGCGTGGCTGAACTTGCCGAGCATGGCCATGAGGTCCTCGCGACCGATCTCGGCGCGCCAGAGTACGAGCGGGGTCGCGGTCCGGCGCACTACGTGCGGGCCGACCTGACCGACGCCGGTGCGGCGTTCGCGGTCATCCGCGGTGCCGATGCCGTCGTGCACTGCGCCGCAATTCCGGAGCCGACGCAGGACGCCGCGCACGTGGTGTTCAGCAACAACATCACTGCCGCCTTCAACGTGGTCGAGGCCTGCGTGCGCTGGCAGGTAGGTCGACTGGTCAACATCTCTTCCGAGACCGTGCCCGGGATGGCCTTTGCTGAAAGGCCGTTTCCGCCTGCGTACTTTCCAATCGACGAGGAGCATCCGGTGGCGCCGCAGGACCCGTATGCGCTGGCCAAGCATTTCACCGAGCAGCTGTGCTCGGCCGCGGTTCGGCGCTCGGAGCTGAAGGTGATCTCACTGCGACCTACCTGGGTGCAGGACCGCTCCTCCTACGCACGCAACCTCGGCCCGATGATCGCGGCCGCCCGTGCCGGCCGGCCCGAGCCGACGGTGAACGGCTGGTCCTACATCGACGCCTATGACCTGGCCGCCGCGATCCGGCTTTCGGTCCAGTCCGATCTGACCGGGCACGAGGTGTTCTGCATCAGCTCGCCCGATGCAGCCGGTGTCAGCGACACCCGACGGGCACTGCAGGAGCAGTACCCGTCGGGGGTGGCATTGCGGGACTTTCCCTTTGCGGCTGCGGCCGGAACCTCATCGGCAAAGGCTGTTCGGTTGCTCGGCTGGCAGCCGCGACGCAGTTGGCGCGACTATCTGGACGAGCAAGGTGAGCCGCTGCCCGACGCGGTCGGCTGATCTCAGGGCGTGACCGAGATTCCGCGCGCGGTGCCGATCCACCCGGCCAGGTTCGCCGTCGTCATCCAGTAGTCCTGCCCGTCGCCGGGGTCGGCGATCCTGGCCTGGTCACCGTTGTCGCGATAGCCGACCACCGCTACGTAGTGCCCGCCGTAGCCGTAGCCGCGGCTCACTCCATTGACGTCATTGCGGTAGCCGACGATGTTCGCGACAAAGCCATTGCCCCCGTAGATGTCGTTGACCAGGTAGTGCTTGACCGTGGCAGTGCTGCCATCCGGGTAGACGCTCTTGTACCGCAGCAGGACACCGTGCGCCGACATGAAGTAGTTCAAGGCGGTCGTCACGTTGGCGACCGAGTTGGTGCCGCTGCTCGACGATGTGTGTTCCAGACTTTCCAGCTGGGAGATGCTGGAACCCCAGCCGAAGGTCGTGAGGGCGATGTGGGTGGCATACGGCCCGCAGGCCCAGCCGTTGGACTGAGCCACGGTCGTGTGGGGCAGCGTGATGGCGCTGGGCGCGGCGTGTGCCGGGGCGGCAACGGCGACAGTCGTGGCAGCCATCCCGGCTGCGACCAGAAGTGCCTTCAGTTTCGAACCAATTCGCATCGACAGGGGCTCCGTTTCGGTGGCGGGCGTTGAAAGTCGTCCGGACGCGGCGCGAACGGAACGGCGCCGAACCTAACGAGAAGACGCTGGTATGCACAGAAGGCACCATTCACGTGATTTGGCAAGAGCGGGCCGGCGATGGCGCATTGTTGCCATCGCGCGGCCGAGCTGACCGGTACGAGGCACTCTGGCAGCCACCGCACGTGAGGGACCGTGAGAGCGCCTCGCAGCCAGACGATCCCCCACTTCCAGCGGCTGAATCTCGATCTCTGACTGGCAGCGGTAGGCGTTGCACCCGTTCACGAAGGCCCGGACTGCCAGGCTGGCAACGCCATCTACCGAACGGTGCACTCCGGTCAGCGGGCGGCAACCTGGCCTGCCCTGGCGAGAACATGCCAGCGGCGGGCGGGAAGCGGACACCGGCGTCCCGCGAAGTCGGCCGGACTGCCGCATACTGGTCGAGTAGGTCCAACGTCGGACGCTCGCACGAGCTCTCAGCTGAAGAGGTAGACGCATGACCATCGGAGCCAGCCTGTTCCTGATTGCCGTTGGTGCGATCTTGAAGTGGGCAGTGAAGGTCAACAGCAGCAACTTCAACGTGAACACCATCGGCGTCATCCTGATGGTGGTGGGCGTCGTGGGCCTGGTCATCGGCCTGGTGTTGATGACCGTGCGCCGGCGTACCGATGTGGTGACCCGTCCGGGCCGGACGACCTACATCGAGCCGAACGACCCGATGGACCCGCGGCTGTAACGCCCCCTCGGAAGTAACCCCGCCCGGCGCATGAGCCGGGCGGGCGGTGCTGGCTTGGGCTGAGCGGTCAGCCAAGCACGAAGGCCTCGGGAATCCGGGGCCTCGATTTGTGGGCGATACTGGGATTGAACCAGTGACCCCTACCGTGTCGAGTGTTCGAGCCGTTCTGGCCGCCAACGGCTGCCGCTGAAACCTTTGCCTCGTTGGGTTTCTACGTTGGCCAACTCAACCGCTCAGCGCTGATTCTGGACTTCTTGCGGACTTGCTGCGGACCGCACCTAAAATTCTGAAGCGCTCGGGTCGAGGAACTGCCGTGAACCCAGTGATCCTTGTCGGTTCGAGCGGGCGCCCGCTGGATGGAGGTTTTCAGGAGCCGCGCTGCCCAGCTTGGTCGACCGCGGGGATCACCCGGCGCGGGCCTGAGACATCTCGAACGAGTCGCCCGAGGGCCGCCCAGGGTCCGTGATCGGCTGCGACACGCAGGACAGAGGAAGCAGCGCATGCCGAGCAGCCTGGCGCAGCAGCTGATGACGCGGCTGCGTCGTCGCTCACCCGCCCCGATGAATGAGCACATGGATAACCTGCAGGGACCCCGACACCGACAAACTGCGGGAGGCTGCTGCGGCCGCGCGGAGTGGCCGCAGCAGTGACCGCGAGAGGTACGCGTTGCCACTGCTGGCGGTGGACGGCGAACCGCCAGGCGACCCGCGAGAAGACCAGTCCGTCAGAAACGCATTCTCGGGCCGATGAGCGTGCGGACTGCTTGACACCAGGTACGAGACGGACAAACATCACTATGGTCCCAGATCACGCCAGACGCTCCGCGGCGTGTCCTACCTGACCGACAGATCGACCCGAAGGAGTCCGAGCAATGCGCAATTTGACCAAGACGGGTATGGCGATAGCGATCACGGCGGCCTCGTTCGTCGGCTCGACATCGCTGGCCTACGCCTCCGGACCGCTGTATCCGAACCAGAGCAGCGGGGTCAAAATCGTCGACTCCCGCTGCGAAGGCGAAGTGTCGGCTGCCTCCGACTCCAGCAACGGCAACTTCTACGCCCGCACCTCGGTCAACATCGGCTGCGCCAACGGCACCCTCGAACTTATCTATATCGACAACTCCGGTGTCGAACGCAACAAACGCACCTACGTCATCCCCGGCGTCTCCTCCTCCTGGAGCTACACCCAGCAGGTCATCAACCGCAGCCAATACCGCCAGATCCTCGAAGTCGTCGGCGGTATCAACGGCCACTCGGGATCCACCACCTGCTACCTGTTCTACAACCCCACCTATGTCTCCTGCGGATAGCCCCGCCCGCATACGACCTTTCGACAGCCTGTCTGCCCCGTCAACGGTGGGTGTATCGCGCTAACGGTGCTTCCGGCGGTTTCCATCAGTAGTTTCGGCTGCCGGGAATCGGTCGGCGAAGGAAATCGCGAACGGATTCAGCGCTGGCTTCCACCGCCTCATCCATCGTGCCCGTCCTTGCCCGGTAGGGTCCAGCGAGCGGGTCACCAGGTAGAAGCATTCTGACGTGGGCCCCGCGCGGTCGACCCCACTGACGACCACAGCACCCACGATCGCCAGCGCGAGGCACGGGCTGCGGGCCACACCTCGTCGTATTGCCCCTGGGTTACGGAGTCATGCGGAACCATTCCGCCATGCCGCGTGAGCCCGAAAATCGGGTGGCAGGAGCGCTTAGGGGGCCACCAGCCGATGGGCGTATGCCCAAACCACGGCCTGGACTCGGTCGCGAAGCTCCAGCTTCGACAGAATTCGAGTGACGTGAGTCTTCACCGTCGCCTCGGAAAGCACCAGGAGGCTCGCGATCTCAGCATTGGAGAGGCCACCGGCCAGAGCTATGAGTACTTCCCGTTCTCGTTGCGTCAGGCGGCCCAGCGGCTCGTCGGCATCGCCGGCTTCGGAGGTCACGTGGAGCTCGGCGGCGTACCGGTCCAAGAGCTGGCGCGTGATACGGGGCGAGATGACCGCATCTCCGGTCGCGAGCGAGTGGATTGCCGCGATCAACTCCGCGGGTGGCACATCTTTGAGCAAGAATCCGCTGGCGCCGGCCGCCAGTGCGCTGAAAGCGTACTCGTCCAGGTCGAAAGTGGTCAGAATGAGAATTCGCGAGTCGCGGTCGGCTGACACGATGCGCCGTGTCGCTTCTACTCCGTCCATGCCCGACATCCGGACGTCCATCAGGATGACGTCGGGCTGCAGCCTGGTGACCTCGCTGATTGCAGCGTGGCCGTCTCCGGCGTCGCCGACTACTTCGATGTGCGGGTCGCTGGAAAGGATCATCCGGAAGCCGAGTCGCAGCAAGGGCTGGTCATCGACGATCAGGACCCGGACTGGTGCTGGCTCGCGCGGGGTCACGCGACACCTTTCAGCGGCAAGATCGCTTGTACTCTCCAGCCGCCACCAGGCGCAGGACCTGCGAGCAAGGATCCCTGAAACAGCCCTGCGCGTTCGCGCATCCCGATCATCCCGTGCCCCGGGGGTGCCGAGAGGCCCTGCACAGCGGCGGGTGTGCGCGGACCCCGTCCGTCGTCGCTGATCTCGAGCGTCAGCGCCTCGTGGCTCCATGCGAAGGTGACTCTCACCAGGCTGGGCTGATCGGCGTGCTTGATTGTATTGGTTAGGCATTCCTGCACGATCCGGTAGATCGCAGCTTCTTGGGTCGAGGTCAGTGGCTGCGGCTGGCCGCTGGTGAGTCGGGTGACCGGCAACCCTGCCGCTCGAACCTCGCTCATCAAGGCGTCGACATGAGCCAAGCTTGGTTGAGGTGATAGAGCCGCGTCGGTCGAGCGCTCTGATCGCAGCACCCCGAGCAGGCCTCGCATCTCGGTCATGGACATGCGACCGGTTGCTGCGACCTGGGCCATGGCTTCGCGCGCTTGCTCGGGATCTCGATCGTGGGCGAGCACGGCGGCATCAGCGAGGGTGATGATCACGGAAAGGCTGTGGGTGACGACGTCATGCATCTCCCGTGCGATTCGGGTTCGTTCTGCCGTCGCTGCCAGTTGGGCCTGCTGATCCCTCTCCCGTTCCAGACGCACTGCGCGCTCCGTCAACGCGGACAGATATTGCCGTCGCGTCCGCAATGTGATGCCACTGAACAGCGCCGCAGCGACCATGCCCGTCAAGAACACCGTGGAAGCCAGCACACCGTCGCCGGTCGGAGCGAAGCGCACCGAAGCAAGAATTACTCCGGCCTCGAGGACGAACGCAGCAGTCCAGGCCAAGCGCCGGGAGCAGTGCGCGGCGACGGTGTACAAGGCCACCAGCAGAGCTACATCGGCTGTCAAACGGACGCCCGTCAACCACTGGGTTGCCGCCACGAAGGCCAGCATCAGAAATACCGGCCACGGGTAACGCCGTCGAACAGCCAACGGCAAGACGAGCAGCTGGCTGAAGACCACCGGCCACCAGCCGTTATGCACCGCCAAATGCCGCAGCGTGACCAGCACCCATGCGTCGAGCACGAGGGCCAGCAGGCCATCCAGCAGGAGAGGGTGCCGTCGAAGCCACGACCGGGTCCCGCCGTACGGCGGTCGCAACTCGCTTGCCTCCTCCGAGCTCGGCGCGATCATCGACGCGGTGGAATCCCCAGCCCTCACAGCCGACGCCGTGGCGCGCCCCGGTCGCATCAACAGCGCCCTCAGGCGTCGCGCCGAACCAGGCGGTAGCCACCCGCCGCTACCGCGGCGACCGCCCAAAGGCACATCACCAGAAACCCCGTCCACGGCCCCAGGCTGCCAGGGTCCGGGTGCAAAGTGAACAACGAGGAACCAGCGTTGCTCGGCAGGTAGGGCAGGATGTGCGGCTGCCAGGAGGATGGCAGCGCGTTACCCAGGCCGGGGATGACGAGCAGCAACCCGAAGGTCGAGGCGATGGCGCCGGCGGTGTTGCGCACCGTGAACCCGATACCCATCGACAGCACCGCGATGACGGTCAGATACAACGCCGCACCCACGATCGCCCGAACGGCGTGCGGCGAGCCGATGCCGACACCGTGGCTGGACAGCAGCGCCTGGCCCACGAAGAACGCCACCACCGCAGCGACGAGTGAGGTCAGGAACATCACCGCCGCCAGCACGACCAGCTTTCCCCACAGCATCGGCAGGCGTCTGGGAACCGCGGCCAGCGTCGCCCGGATCATCCCCGTCGCGTACTCGCCAGTGATGATCAAAACAGCTAGCACCACGACCGCCAGCTGGCCGAGATTCACCCCGACCAGGCTGCGAGTGACCGCGCTGAAGTTGGCCCGCTCGGCCGGATCCAGCCGGGACCAGCGGTTGTTGGTCCCCCAGCTGGCCAGCGCCCCGATGCCAACAGTGCCGATCATGGACAGGACCAGGGTGATCCAGGTGGAGCGCAGGGTGGAGAACTTGATCCACTCCGAGCGGATCACCCGCAGCTGGGTCACCGGCTGGACCAGCTCCGCCCCGACGTGAGGTTGTTCGTCGCCTCGGGTGGGCGCTGTAGTCGTGCTCACGCGACGTCCGCGCTGCTAGCCGTGGTGCTGGCGTGGTATTCGACCGAGTCGCGGGTCATGTCCATGTATGCCTCCTCCAACGACGCCAGCTGCGGCGTCAGTTCGTACAGCACCAGACCCTGATCGAGCGCTGTCTGGCCGATCTGCTCGACGGGAATCCCCTGCACTTCCAGGACGTCGCTCTCGCTGCTGGATACGGTCACGCCCGGGCCGAGCAGCGCATCCCGTAGCCGGGCAGCGTGTGGTGTGCGAACCCGGACCTGATTGACAGAAGCAGAAGCGATCAGGTCGTTGATCGGCATATCCGCGATGAGGCGCCCCTGCCCGACCACGATGACGTGATCGGCCGTCACCGCCATCTCACTCATGAGGTGGCTGGACAGAAACACGGTGCGGCCCTCGGCGGCCAGCGAGCGGAGCAGATCGCGAACCCAACGGATGCCCTCAGGATCCAGGCCGTTGACCGGCTCATCCAAGACCACCGTCGCCGGGTCTCCGAGCAATGCCGATGCGATACCGAGCCGCTGCCCCATGCCAAGGGAGAAGCCGCCGGCACGCTTGCCGGCGACCTCGCGCAGGCCCACCATCTCAACGACCTCGTGCACGCGCCGCTGCGGAATGCCCCCCGTTGCCGCGAGCGCCCGCAGGTGATTGAAAGCCGACCGCGAGGTGTGCACGGCCCGGGCCTCGAGCAACGCTCCAACCTCCGCCATCGGCCGCGCCAGCCCGGCGTAAGCCTTGCCATTGACGCTGACCGAACCGCCCGACGGCGCATCCAAGCCCATGATCATGCGCATCGTCGTGGACTTGCCCGCGCCATTAGGACCGAGGAAACCGGTCACCTTGCCCGGTTGCACTGTGAACGTCAGATTGTCGACCGCCAGCTTGTCCCCATATCGCTTGCTCAGCGACTCTGCCTGGATCATGCCGCCACTACTTCTTGTCGGTCCATGACCTCAGGCTATCGACCCGACGGCCGGCCGCCATCCGTCTCCAGGTTGATCTGTGGTCGGTCTATGCACCTTCAGATGTACGTTCGCAACCGCAGGAGCGGCGCCACCGTCGCTCGGACGCGGGCTGGTCAAATAGCCTTCCCACCCCGCCGCCCACCTGAAGCGGCTTCGCAGGAATCTTGGAGCCGATTGGGCCGCCTCCATGGCCCGACGCCCCTCATGCAGGACCAGTAGTACCCCGGACCACGAGTTCCACCGGCAGCAACGTCTGAGTAGTGGAAATACCGTCAGCGGCTGAAATCCAATGCAGCAGCGTGCGAGCGGCAACCGCACCCATGTCTGTCAAGGGGACCCTGACCGTCGTCAATGGGGGCGTGAGTTTGCGCATGAAGGGAAGATCGTTGAATCCCGTGATGGAGAAGTCCGCCGGGCAGGAGAGACCTTGCTCTGCCAACACTTCCGTCGCACCCAGGGCGAGCAGATCATTGGCCGCAACGATCGCCGTGAACGGTTTACCTGCCTTCAGCAAGCGCTCCGCGGCCAGCCTGCCAGCACTTTCGGAGTAGCCGGTACAGCTGATCACGGCCGCCCTGGTAGACAGGCCATGATCACGCATAGCCGCGCGGAAGGCGCTGGCTCGTTCGCGGCCGGTCGAGGTGTCGGCCGGTCCGGCCAGATGAACGATGGCTCGATGCCCCAAGCCGGCCAGGTGTTCGACGCACAGGCGGACGCCGCGTTGATCGTCGGCTCCCACAAACGGAAGTGACGCACTGTCACACCGCCGGTTCACCAACACAGTCGGCAGCCCGGATCCCGCAAGGTCAGCGACAATCGCGTCCTCCCAGCGAGCGGTCGCAACGATGAAGCCGTCCACTCCATGGGCTCGCATCGAGGCAACCTGGCCCCGTTCCAGCTCGACGTCGTTGTTCGTGTCGGTGAGCACGAGCGTGAAGCCCGCTCCCGCCAAGACTTGCTCCGCGCCGCGGACGATAGGCGGGAACAGGCTGTTGGTGATGTCGGGAATCACGAGAGCCGCGACGAACGAGCGCGATGTCCGAAGTCCGCGAGCGAGGGTATTGGGCACGTACCCCAACTGCTCGGCGGCACGTTGTACCCGCAGCACCGTGCTCGCACTCACTTCATCGCGCGCCTGCGGGTTGAGCGCCCGGCTCGCTGTAGCAGGGTGAACGCCCGCGGCACGCGCGACCTCAACCAGACGAACTCGTGCCATAACCACACCTTAAGGCCTCCGCAAGCAAATCCAATGACCGAACCGCAATCCTTTGCGAGCAGATCGGATGAGTCTCCGAACGACTGACCGGCTCCTGCGCAGACCCTTGACACGTGATCGTAACGAGCGCATGCTCATCCGCAATCGATTGTGGTCGGACGGGGCGTGATCGCCGTCCCTGACGCTCACGGTCGCCTTCCGCTGCAAAATCTCATCCATCTCGAGCACAAAGGGGTAACCGCTGTGCAATCTCGCAATCGTTTGCGGCATGGAGCGATGACACTGACGGTCGGTGCGACGGCGCTCGCACTGGTTACCGGGTGCGCATCGAAGGCAGGCACGGGCGCCACGACTGCGGGCGCCACCTCCAGCGGCGCCGGCAAGCCCCTGGTCATCGGGGCTTCCGTCTCACTGACGGGCGATTTCTCCGACTCAGGCAAGGGTGTGGAGCGCGGATACCAGTTATGGGCGGACTCGGTGAATGCCAAGGGCGGCATTCTCGGCCGGAAGGTCACCGTGAAGATCGTCGACGACGCCTCCAGCCCGACTCAGGTTGTCACGAACTATCAGAACCTGATCAACAAGGATCATGTCGACCTGACCTTCGGGCCATTTTCGACGCTCCTGACGATCCCGGCCTCGCAGGTAGCTAAGCGCTACGGGTACGCGTTCCTGGCTCCTGCGGGCGGCGGACCAGACGTGTTCAAGCAAAACCTGGACAACTTCTTCTTCGTCCAGCCGGCACCCACGACCCAATCCGGGGACGTCTTCGCGAACTACATCCTCTCATTGCCTGCCGCCGACCGACCGAAGACGGCCGCCTACGCTGAGCTCGACGATCCCTTCTCTGCCCCGATCGCTGAGAACATCCGTTCCAAGTTCGAGGCCGCCGGCATCCAGACCGTGTACAAGCAGGTCTACCCCTCGGAAACGCAGGACCTGTCGCCCGTCATGGCCGCGATCGCCGCGAAGAAGCCTGACGTCATCGTCGGGGGCACCCAGAGCGAGGACGCCTACGCACAGGTCAAGAGCCTCGTCCAGCTCAAGTTCAGCCCGAAATTCATGTTCCAGTCCAACGGTGCCAACTCACCCCTGGAGTTTCCCAACAAGGTCGGCAGCGCCAACACCGCAGGAATCATGTCCTCAGCCGACTGGTATCCAGGGTCGAAGGCGAGCGGAAGCGACGCCTTTACCGCTGCCTACATCGCCAAATATGGAGGCACCGCTCAGACCGTGGACGACAACAGTGCTGAGGCATATGCCGCCGGGCAACTTGTCGAGGCAGTAGCGGCCAAGACTGGCAAGATCGACAACGCAACGATCATCAGCACGCTGCATGCAGGGAGTTGGCCCACCGTTCTGGGTGATTTGGCGTGGGGCCCGAACGGTGCACCGACCGGCCAGTACAGCCTCGTCCAATGGCAGGGCGGCAAACTCGTACCGGTCTACCCGACCTCGGTCGCGCAAGCCAGCCCGGTCTTCCCCAAGCCGAACTGGGGCGGCTGAACCGATGCATGCACTGATTCAAGGCATCATCCTCGGTGTTCTCACCGCCGGCGTCTACGCGCTGATGGCCTCCGGCCAAACGCTGATATTCGGCATCATGAAGGTGGTCAACCTCGCCCAGGGTGCGATGGTCATTCTCGCGGCCTACCTCTCCTACCAGCTCTTCACCACGTTCGGTATCGACCCGCTGCTGTCCATCCCGCTCACCACAGTCGCGATGTTCTTCCTCGGCGTCGCCGTCGAAGTCCTGTTCCTGCGGCCACTTCGGCGCGAGGATCGGTCAGAACTCAGCCTGCTCGTGACCTTCGCAGTGGCGCTGCTGCTCGAGGGCATCATGAGCGTGACCTGGAAGACGACGATTCGCAGCACGAACACCAGTTACGCCAACAGCAGCTGGACGGTGCTCGGCTACCAGATCACCCTCGTCCGGCTGTGGGCGTTCCTGCTGTCCCTCGCGGCGCTGGCTGTCCTCTACCTGCTCCTGAACCGGACCCGGTTCGGGAGAGCAATCCGCGCTACCGTGCAGAATCCCGAATCGGCTCGGCTGCTTGGCGTGGAGGCCAGTCGCGTGTCGGCTCTCGGCTTCGGCCTCGGCGCGGCCACGGCCGCAGCGGCCGGGTCGGTGTACGGCCTGCTCTACCCCTTCAACTCCGGTAGCCACTACGACCTGATCTCTCGGCTGCTGTCGATCGTGCTGCTGGGGGGCCTAGGCAGCATCGGTGGCGCGGTGGTGGGCGCCTTGATCGTCTCCACCTCCTCGGCAATAGTCGCCTCGACGTTGTCCCCGAGCTGGTCGGAGATGACGTTCTTCGTGATCCTGTTGGTAGTCCTGCTGATCCGGCCTCAGGGCTTGTTCGGTACCACCGCGCGCGGAGCGATCTGATGGGCGGGCGCTACCTTGGGGCAGCACGCGGCGTCGCGTTCTTCGCGATCTTGGCCAGCCTGCCCTCGTTCAATCTCGCTCACTGGATCCTCAACATCGCGGTGTTCACACTCATGTACGCCGTCATGTCGAGCGCGTGGAACCTGGTCGGCGGCTTCGCCGGTTATCCTTCCCTCGGCCACGCGGCCTTCTTCGGGATCGGGGCTTACGCGACAGCGCTCTGGTTTCAGCATCACTCGATCAGCTCGGGATACGAGCCGTTCGAGCTGTTACCCCTGATCGGGCTACTCGCTGCTCTGGTCGGGCTACCGGTCGCCTACATCGCGATGCGAACCCGATCCGATGTGTTCGCCATCGTGACGATCACCCTGCTATTCGTGACCCAGACACTTGCGTTCAACCTGCGCTCACTCACGCACGGTGCTCAGGGTTTGTCCATCGCGGTGGCACCGTTCTCGGCCGCCACGTTCGAGCGGCCGTTCTACTACACGCTGTTGCTGCTGCTCGCCGTTGCAATGGGTATCAGTCTCGGCGTCATGCGCAGCAAGTTGGGCCTGTCGCTGTCTGCGGTACGGGCCGATGAGGACAAGGCTCGCGGAATTGGCGTGCGCACGTTCGGGGTCAAGCTGCTGTCTTTTTCGGTCAGTGTGGGCCTCACAGCAATGGTCGGTGGTGTCTGGGCCTATTACGAAGGCTTCATCTATCCCCAGTTCGCGGTCGACCCGCTGGTCACCATCGCGATCGTCCTCATGACGTTTCTTGGCGGCCGAGCGACCCTGTGGGGGCCGGTCCTGGGCGCCTTCCTCCTGGAAACGGCACAGCAGACGCTCGCCTACTCCCTGGGCGGCAGCCAGTTCTACCTCGTCGCCTACGCGATGGTGTTCCTGCTCGTGATGCTGCTGATGCCTCGTGGAATCGTGCCCTCGATCCAGGACGGGCTGAGGCGGCGTCGCCGACGGGCGACCGTCGATGCCACTGGTAGTCCAGGAGGGCGCGACCGGCCGCCGAACGGCCAGGACCGCACATCGGCAACCGCGATGTCGACCGTGAAGGGACATGCCTGATGACCGCCCTGCTCGAAGTCGACGGCTTGGTGAAGAATTTCGGGTCCGTCCGTGCCGTGGACGGCGCATCCCTTGCCGTGCAGCGGAACTCGATCACCGCGCTGATTGGCCCCAATGGTTCTGGCAAGACCACCCTGTTCAATCTCATCACCGGATACCTGCAACCGGACCAGGGTCGGGTGCGCTTCGGCGGCCGGGACATCACCGGGGTCGATGCAGGCCGGCTTTACCGACGAGGACTTTCACGCACATTTCAACAGGCTCGAGTCTTTCCGCAGCTCACGGTGCAGGAAAACCTGACGGTCGCCGCCGGATACTCATGGCGGCAACTGTTCGGTCAGCGGATGAGCCGGGCCGACCGCGACCGAGTCGGCAAGCTGCTCGATGAATTCAGGATGGCATCCGTTGCCGACCTGTTCGCCTCGGAGCTGTCCTACGGGCAACGCAAGTTGCTGGAGTTCGCGGCGGTGCTGATGAGCGAACCGACACTGATCTTGCTGGACGAACCGACCGCAGGTGTGAACCCAGTGATGATCGAGACGATGGAGCAGCACATCCGAGCACGGCATGCCGCCGGAATCACGTTTCTCATAGTCGAGCACGACATGAACTTCGTGATGCGGTTGTGCAACCCGGTAGTCGTCCTGGACCGGGGTCGAGAGATCTTCACCGGAAGCCCGGCGGACGTGCAAGCCAATCCGCTCGTCCTCGACGCATATCTCGGGAGCTGAACGATGCAGTCGCTACTCACCCTGCACGAGGTTGTTGCCGGATACGGCGCCGGTGACATTCTCAAAGGTGTCGACCTGGAGGTCGCGCCGGGCACGGTCACCTGCCTGATCGGACCCAACGGTGCGGGCAAGTCCACGGTCCTGAAGTGCGTGTCCGGCCTGCTTCGCCCTCGGATCGGATCCGTTCGCTTCGCCGGTGAAGAAATAGCCAGCCTGTCGCCGCGCGCTCGACTCCTGAGGGGCATCGTTCATGTCCCACAGGATCGCAGCCTCTTTCCGGCCATGACCGTGGCTGACAACCTGCTGATGGGGGGCTACGCCGTCAAGGACCAGAAGGCAGTGCGTCGCAGAATCGAGGAGGCCTCGGAGGTCTTCCCGATCTGCAAGACCAGGGCCGGCGAACATGCAGGCTCCCTGTCCGGCGGCGAGCAGAAACAGGTCGAACTGGCCCGCACCCTGGTGCTGGATCCAGCTCTGATCCTGCTCGACGAACCGTCCATCGGCCTCGATCCGAAATCCCGGCACCAAGTCTTTGCAAGCATCCGGCGCCTGGCAGAGGCCGGGCGGACGGTGCTGCTCGTCGAGCAGAACGCCCGGTCTGGGCTCGCTGCCTCCGACTTCGGCGCGGTGCTCGAAAGCGGCGTCGTCCGCCTGGTCGACACCGGCTCGAACCTCCTGACCGATCCCGAAGTGGCTCGGCTCTACCTCGGCGCCAGTGGCGCCTCCCCCACCTCCCACCGCCCCGCGGCGGCTATGACCTTCGGTGAAGGAGAACGATGAAGACTGAGTTGAACCGCATCGGGTGGATCGGTGCGGGACGGATGGGTCATGCCATGGCCGCTCGCTTGCTGCGAGCCGGACGCGACGTGGCTGTGTGGAACCGGACTCGAGCCAAGGCCGAGGACCTGCGCGACATCGGCGCCCTGCTGGCCGATAACATCGCCGACCTGGCCGACCGGGACGTCGTATTCACCATGGTCTCGGCCGACGCGGACCTGTTGCAGGTGTTGCTCGGCGACGGCGGCCTGCTTACCCAGGATCAGGTACCAGCCGTCATCATCGACTCGAGCACCGTTTCCGCTGAGACCTCGGCCGTGATCCGGGAAGCCGTGCAGGCTCGGGGCTCGGTGTTTATGGTGTGTCCGGTGAGCGGCAATGCCAAGGTCGTCAAGGCGGGCAAGCTGACCATGGCCGCGTCGGGCCCGGAAGAGACGTTCACCCTGATCGAGCCGCTCCTTTCAGACATTGCTGCGGCGGTGACCTACGTCGGTGAGGCTGATCTCGCCCGGCTCGTGAAAATCGCCCACAACGTCTTCCTAGGTGTGGTCACTCAGTCGCTGGCTGAGATCACCGTGCTGGCCGAACAAGGTGGCGTGCACCGGTCCGACTTTCTGGGCTTCATGAACCGCTCTGTCATGGGCTCTACCTTCACCCGATACAAGTCGCCGGCCATGGTCAACCTGGATCTGACGCCGACCTTCACCACCACGCTGCTGCGCAAGGACCTCGACCTCGGCCTGGCCGCAGGACGTGCGCTCAACGTCGCCCTGCCGCTTGCGGCCGCGACCCAATCACTGGTGCAGGCAGCCATCGGGCGCGGCCACGCTGAGGAAGACTTCGCGGCCCTGCTCATCGAGCAGGCCCGGTCATCCGGGCTGGAACTGAAGCCCGAGAACGTCGAAGTTGACGACGGGCTGAGCGCCCGATGACAAGGACTCTCGATTCAGCCAGCGGCACAGGGCCGGCGCCGGTCGGCAATCCGGCCGCACCCATCCCCTCCCCCGGCCACATGGGAGTCGACTACGAGCAGCGAGTCGACTTCGACCGGCTGCGGCGTTACCGGCTCGCACGGGCGAAGCAGTCCCTGGCCTCGAGCGGCTGCGGGTCGTTCCTGTTGTTCGACTTCTACAACATCCGCTACGTCACGCAGACCTGGATAGGCGGCGCGCTCGGGGACAAGATGACCCGGTACGCGCTGCTGACCGACCCGGGCGAGCCGATGCTGTGGGACTTCGGGTCGGCTGCCCGACACCACCGGCTCTACTCACCTTGGCTGGCCCCCGAAAATTGCCACGCCGGCATGCTCGGACTGCGCGGGGCGATCGGCCCCGAAGCCGGGCTGATGGAGTCCGCGGTGCGCGAGATCAAAGCGTTGCTGACCGACGCCGGCGTCGCCGACGCCCCGGTCGGCGTGGACATCGTGGAGCCGCTCTTCCTGTTCGAGATGCAGCGGCAGGGATTGAAGGTCGTGGACGCCCAGCAGCTGATGCTGGATGCGCGAGTCATCAAGAACCCGGACGAGATCATGCTGCTCAACCAGGCAGCGGCGATGGTCGACGGGGTCTACCAGGACATCGTTGAGGCCCTGAAGCCCGGCATCCGAGAGAACGAGATCGTGGCGCTCGCTAGCAAGCGCCTGTACGAGATGGGTTCAGACCAGGTCGAAGCGATCAACGCGGTCAGCGGCGAGCGGTGCAACCCGCACCCGCACAACTTCTCCGACCGGCTGATCCGACCGGGCGATCAGGCATTCTTCGACATCATCCACTCCTTCAACGGCTACCGCACCTGCTACTACCGCACCTTCAGCGTCGGTAGCGCCACGTCCAGCCAGCGAGCTGCATACACGCGCGCTAGGGAATGGATGGACGCGGCCATCGCGATGATCCGACCCGGCATCGGTACTGATGAGGTCGCTGCGGTGTGGCCGGCAGCCACCGAATTCGGCTTCGCCACCGAGATGGACGCCTTCGGGCTGCAGTTCGGCCACGGCCTCGGACTCGGCCTACACGAGCGACCGATCATCTCGCGCCTCAACAGCATGGTCGATCCGATTGAGCTGCAGGTCGGCATGGTTTTCGCCCTGGAGACCTACTGCCCCGCCGACGATGGATTCTCGGCTGCCCGGCTCGAGGAAGAGATCGTGGTGACCGAAAGCGGCCCGAGGGTGCTGACCCTCTTCCCCGCTCAAGAGCTCGTCGTCGCCAACAAGTACTGAGCACGTCGGCCAAGAACCACCCTGCCGACGCAATCCCTTAGGCCCCATCCTCAACCGATAAGGCAGGCCATGATCACACAGTCCGACACCTGGCCGAACGAGCTCTTCATCGACGGCAAGTTCGTCGCAGCCGCTGGAGCTGGCCGATTCGAGGTGCTCGATCCTGCCACCGGTGGACTTATCACCAGGGTGGCCGATGGGACCGTTGAGGACGCAGCCAGGGCTGTGGATGCCGCTGACCGCGCGGCCGCCGGATGGTCGGCAACGGCACCCCGCGAGCGAGCCGAGATCTTGCGACATGCCTTCGAGTTGATGACCTCGCGCGCCGAGCACTTCGCCCGGCTGATCTCCCTGGAAAACGGAAAGGCCATGGCAGATGCCCGTGGCGAGGTGGCCTACGCGGCGGAGTTCTTCCGGTGGTATTCCGAGGAAGCAGTGCGCATAGGCGGATCGTTGGCAACCGCGCCATCCGGCAACAACCGAATCCTGGTGCTACATCAGCCGGTCGGCATCTGTGTACTGGTCACCCCGTGGAACTTCCCGGCTGCGATGGCGACCCGCAAGATCGGTCCTGCGTTGGCCGCCGGTTGCACTGTGATCCTCAAGCCTGCCAGCGACACCCCACTGACCGCACTGGTCATGGCTGCTCTACTGGACGAGGCAGGCGTGCCGCCAGGAGTCGTGAACGTAGTGCCGAGCCGGCGCTCGGGAGCAGTGGTCTCCGCCATGCTGCACGATCCGCGCGTCCGCAAGTTGTCATTCACCGGGTCGACAGAGGTCGGACGGGTGCTACTGCGCGAATCCGCAGATCAGGTTCTCAACAGTTCGATGGAACTCGGCGGTAACGCTCCGTTCCTGGTCTTTGCTGATGCCGATCTCGATGCCGCGCTCGATGGAGCCATGGTGGCCAAGATGCGCAACGCAGGAGAAGCATGCACCGCCGCCAACCGGATCTATGTGGAATCACCTGTGTTGGATGAGTTCAGCCACCGCCTGGCCGAACGCCTGGCGGCCCTGAAGGTCGGGCCTGGCGCCGACGCCGCTACCGAAGTCGGCCCACTGGTCAACGCAGACGCGGCGGCCAAGGTGGACGAGTTGGTCACGGCAGCCGTCGCCGCGGGCGCACGTACGCTGGTGGGCGGACACCGCCAGGACCGGCCGGGCTTCTTCTACGAACCCACCGTTCTGGTTAACGTGGCTCCTGATTCGGCAATCCTGTCCGAGGAGATCTTCGGGCCTGTCGCGCCGATCGTGAGCTTCGATACCGAAGCCGAGGCCGTCGCGCTGGCCAACGCAACCGAGTTCGGCCTGGTTTCCTATGTGTACACGGGCGACCTGGCGCGGGGATTGCGGGTGAGCGAACGCCTGGAGTCCGGCATGGTCGGCCTGAACCGCGGCCTCGTCAGCGATCCCGCGGCCCCGTTCGGTGGCGTCAAGCAGAGCGGGCTGGGCCGCGAGGGTGGTCACGAGGGAGTGCTCGACTACACGGAATCCAAGTACGTGGCGGTGGCCTGGTGAACGCCGCAGTCGGATTGCCTGGGCTGGCCGGGGTGGATCACATCGGATTCACCGTGCCGGATCTCGCCCAGGCACGCACCTTCCTCGTCGATGTGCTTGGCTGCGAGTACCTGTACTCCCTCGGCCCCTATGAGCACGAGGACGACTGGATGCAAGTCCACCTGCGGGTGCACCCACGCGCAGTGATGCAGCAGCTGCACTTCTTCCGCTGCGGGAACCAGACGATCTTCGAGGTCTTCCAATACAGCGCTCCCGATCAGCGGCAGGCTCAGCCACGCAACAGCGACATCGGGGGCCATCACGTCGCACTCTACGTCGATGACCTCGATGACGCCGTGCGCTACTTGCGCGACCGCGGGGTAACGGTTTGCGGTGACCCCACCACCAGCAGCGGGCCCAGCACGGGACAACGATGGGTGTACTTCCTGGCGCCATGGGGAATGCAGTTCGAGCTCGTGTCCTATCCCGACGGCAAGGCCTTCGACCCGGACGGGGCCGGCGCGCCACCGAACCGCCGGTCCCCCGAAAACTCAGAGGAATCCGCATGAGCGACCACATCGTGCTCGAGCCGAGCGCTGGGTGGGTCCAACTGACCACCAGCGCCGCAGACTATGACGCTGCCGAACCGCAGCTGCTCATCAGCATGCTCAGCCAGCTATTGCTGATCCGCAGCTTTGAGGAGTACGTACTCGAGCTGGCAGCGGCCGGCCTGGTGCACGGCCCAGCACACTCGAGCATCGGGCAGGAGGGCGGTGCTGTCGGCTCGGTACTCACCCTGACCAGCCAGGACACCGTCAACGGATCACACCGCGGACATCATCAATTCCTCGCCAAAGTCTTGCACCACCTGGAACCGAAGGGCATCGATCCCACCGCACCCTATAGCGACGACATCCGGCACGTCCTCCTCACGAGTCTGGCAGAGATCTGCGGCCTCGATCGCGGCTTCAGCCACGGCCGGGGCGGCTCCATGCATCTGCAATGGAAGGAAGCTGGCGCGATCGGAACCAACGCCATTGTGGGCGGAGGCGTGCCGCTTGCCGCAGGCTCAGCATGGTCACACCGTCACGCCGGCACGGATGCCGTAGCCATAAGCTATTTCGGTGACGGCGCAATCAACATCGGTTCGACGCTGGAAACCTTCAACCTAGCTGCTGCCTGGCGGCTACCACTCTGCTTCTTCGTCGAGAACAACAAGTACGCCGTGTCTACGAGCGTCGAGGAGGCCACTGGCGAACCGCGACTGTCTGCACGCGGACCCGGCTTCGGCATACGCAGCTGGTCGGTGGACGGCATGGACCCGCTGGCGGTGTACCTGGCCACCACCGAGGCGGTCGAGCACATGCGTTCTGGCAATGGCCCTACCCTCATCGAGGCCAACGTCTATCGCTACTTCCACCAGAACGGCGGCTTTGCCGGCAGCGCATTCCGATACCGGACAAAGGAAGAAGAGATTGCCTGGCGAGCGCGAGATCCGATCGATCAGGTCGCCCGTCATCTAGTTCGTCGCGGAATTCTCCCATCGGAGGAGATCGAGAAAGCCCGCCAGCGAAGCCGTGCACTGATGGACGAACTCGGCTCGCAACTCGTCGAACCTCTTCCTGGAGGCAAGCCCGGTCAGCGCAGGATCATTGAGGCCGAATGGCCCGATCCTGCATTTGCCGACGTGGGAATCCGTGGCGATCTCAGCGAGTTCGATGGCGCCTATCTGGCAGACCGGGAGACCTTCACCGGCGAATGCGCGCCGGTGAAGTTCATCGATGCCGTCGCTGGAGTGATGCGCCGCAGGATGGATGAGGACCCTCGCGTCGTCGTGCTCGGCGAAGACGTACACCGCCTCAACGGAGGCACCAATGGCGCGACCCGAGGGCTGGCTGACGCCTACCCCGATAGGGTTCTCGGCACGCCAATCAGCGAAAACGCCTTCACGGGCCTCGGTGGGGGCATAGCCCTGGATGGTCGGTTCAGGCCGGTGGTTGAGCTGATGTACGCCGACTTCATGTGGGTGGCGGCCGATCAGCTCTTCAATCAGATCGCGAAAGCGCGTCACATGTACGGTGGTGCCGGTCCGGTACCGTTCGTGCTTCGCAGCAAGGTCGCGATGGGAACAGGCTACGGCTCACAGCACTCCATGGACCCGGCGGGCATCTTCGCCACCGCTCCTGGATGGCGCATCGTCGCGCCATCTACGCCCTTCGACTACATCGGGCTGCTCAACAGCGCACTGCGATGCGAAGATCCCGTCGTCGTCCTCGAACACGTCGACCTGTACAACTCAACCGGCGAGGGTCCAGTGAGCGACCTCGACTTCTGTCTGCCCGTCGGCAAGGCCGCGATCCGCCGCACGGGATCGGACATCACTGTTCTCAGCTATCTTGCGATGACCTCATACGTCCTTGCCGCGGTCGAAGAGGTCGACCAGATCGACGCGGAAGTGATCGATTTGCGTTGGCTGGATCGAGCCAGTATCGACTGGGAGACCATCGGAAACAGCATCCGCAAGACGAACCGCGTGCTCATCGCGGAGCAGGGTGCACGCGGCACCTCCTACGGTGGCTGGCTCGCCGACGAAATACAACGCCGGTTCTTCGACTGGCTCGACGCTCCCGTTCAGCGCGTTACCGGAGGCGAGGCCTCGCCTAGCATCAGCAAGGTGCTTGAGCGCGCGGCCATCGCCATGGACGCAGAAGTCATCACCGCACTTCGCGACTTTGGGACGAGCTGACATGCCAGAGCTCTTGCGCATGCCGGAAGTTGCCGCGAACACCACCGAAGCGGTGTTGCTGAGCTGGCCGGTTCCCGAAAACGTGCCGTTTGACAGCAAGGACACCATCGCCACCGTCGAGACGGCCAAGGCGGTTGTCGACATCGAGGCTGAGCGCGCTGGGATCATCCTTCGCCGGCTCGTGACCGAAGGCACCGAGGTTGCCGTAGGTGAACCAATAGCCCTCGTGGCTCTCGTCGACGAGGTCGTGCCCGACGTGGAAGCCGCGCTGACTGCGCTGGGGCAGAGCACCGAGGCCAAGGGAGCACAAGCTCTCGACATACCAGAAGCCGACCCGACCCCAGCCGCCCCTGTACACACCGAAGCCACGGAAAGCACGAAGGTGCAGCCCGCGACGATGCGCGATCGCAACGATCCGAGTCCCAGGCTGTTCGCTAGCCCCCTGGCCCGGCGGCTTGCACGGGACGCAGCGCTCCCACTCGATGGGCTGGCCGGAACGGGACCCAACGGGCGGATCGTCCGCAAGGACGTGGAATCCGCGATCCGCAGTCGCGGCGGTTCCCCAGATCGGCACGGAATCGCCGACGATGCCCGCACCGAGTCTCGCGGCGAGACAACCTTGGTACGGGTCGGCGCGTTCGTCGACGCACCGCTGACCAGACAGCGCCGGCTTATCGCGACACGCCTCACGCACAGCAAGCAGGCGATCCCTCACTTCTACGTGCAAGGCTCGGCTCGAGTCGACGCGTTGCTGGAACTGCGAGCCGAGCTGAACCAGGACGCCGCAGTGCGCGTCTCCGTCAATGACCTGGTGGTCAAAGCCGTCGCCTGCACGCATCGCAAGGTGGTTGCCCTGAACGTGAGTTACTTGGACGACGTCATTCGTCACTACCACGAAGTCGACGTGGCGGTCGCCATCGCGACGCCCGCAGGCCTGGTAACGCCCGTTGTGCGCAGCGCCGACACGAGGCGTATCAGCGACCTCGCCGGCACCCTCGCAGACTACGCGGCCCGCGCGAGGACGGGACAGCTTCGACAGCACGAACTCGAGGGCGGCAGCATCACGGTGACGAATCTGGGAATGTACGGCGTCGAGCAATTCGCAGCGATCATCAACCCGCCTCAGGCGTCCATCCTCGCGATCGGCGCGGCGCGGCGCGAACCGGTCATCGACGCGTCAGGCGGCGTGAGCGGGGCGAGGGTCATCCGCATGACGCTTTCTGTAGATCACAGAGCGGTGGACGGGGCACAAGCGGCGGAATGGCTCGCTGCCTTCATCGAGTACCTCGAGCGCCCTGTCCAGATCCTTGCCTGATCCGACGCAACTTTCCGACCACGATGTGGCCCGTCTTGGGGCGGTCACCGAAGATGCCCGCGAGAATCTTACGGACTAGCTCGCTCTGCAAAGCTCGGGAGTGGAGCTTCAAAGGAGCACGAAGGCCCCGAAATCCGGGGCCTCAACTGGTGGACGATACTGGGATTGAACCAGTGACCCCTACCGTGTCAAGGTAGTGCTCTCCCACTGAGCTAATCGTCCCTATGTGGCCCTGCCCGTGGCGGGCCTTTGAGGTGGAGACGGGATTTGAACCCGTGTACACGGCTTTGCAGGCCGTTGCCTCGCCTCTCGGCCACTCCACCGAGTGTGCCTGGCCGTCGCGATGGAGAACCGCGGGACCAAACGTCTGCCACCGAGCGGACGACGGGATTCGAACCCGCGACCCCAACCTTGGCAAGGTTGTGCGCTACCAGCTGCGCTACGTCCGCGTGGTGTCCGTCTGGCGAACCAGCACCGGCACCGAGGCAAAACTTTAGCCGATGCCGTCCGGCTGCTCCAAACCGGGTCCCACCATGGACAGCCAAGCCCGGTCCACCTGTGCCATCAGCCGCTCCCGGCTACCGCTGTTGTCCAGCAGTACGGTCGCCACCCGCCGGCGCTGCTCATCGGTGGCCTGCTGGGCGATCCTGGCCAGGGCGGTCTCCCGATCCATGCCACGGCCCGCCAGCCTGCTCAGCCGCACCTCCAGCGGCGCCTGCACCACCACGACCGCGTCGAAGCCGCCGGACAGACCGTTCTCCACCAACAGCGGTACGTCGTAGACGATCACCGCGTCCGGGCCGGCCTGCTGCATCAGCTCAGCCGTGCGAGCACCCACCAGGGGATGCACTATCGAGTTCAGGTCCGCCAGCGCGGCCTGGTCTGCGAAGACGATGCGTCCCAGCGCCGGCCGGTCCAGCGTCCCGTCCGGCTGGGCAACCTCGGGCCCGAACCGGGCCAGCACCGCGGCCAGCCCCGGCGTGCCTGCGGCCACCACCTCACGCGCGATCGCATCGGCGTCGATGATCACCGCCCCGTGCTCGGCGAGCCTGGCCGCCACAGTGCTCTTGCCGCTGCCAATGCCTCCGGTCAGCCCGATCCGGCGCACGCCCACAGGTCAGCTCGAGGTCGCCGACGGCGACGCGCTGCCGGTCGCGGAGTCAGAGCCCGAGTCGGTGCCGGACGGAGACGGGGTGGCGGTCACCCCGGGCACCCCGTCGAAGTGTGAGGTCGCCACCAGCACCGTACGAGCCAGTGTCTGCAGGCTCGCCTGAGCGGCTGTGCGGATCAGTGCTGGGCTGATGCTGATCGCCACCGTGCGCGGCCCGTCGGCGACCACCAGGGTCGGCAACCCATAGCCGGTCAGCAGCGTCGCCTGCGCCTCGCCAACCGGCAGTTGTTGCGGCGCCGCACCATGGCTGCGGTAGTCGTCGACGGTGCCCTGCACCCGGGTCTGCGCCTGCGCCAGGGACTTGTACAGGCTGACACCGATTTCCAGCTGCGCCACCGGCGCCGGTCTGCCCTTGACCGCCTTGGGAATGCCGTACTTGCAGTTCAGGTAGGTGAGCCGGCCGATGTTCGGCTCGGCGATCCCCCGGATGAACGCGGTGCTGCCGATCACCGGCCGACCGAGCGCCTCGTCGACAGTGGACACCGGCAGCAGGTCATCGCACTGCCCACCCAGGGTCGGCGACGCGGTGACGCTCGGACTTGCCTTGACGGACGGCGTGGGCGTGCTGGAGGTACTCGCGACGGTGCTGGTCGGCGGCGGCGCGGCGTTGTCCTTCTTCGCCTGTGTGCAGCCGGCGAGCAGGACCGCAGCCAGCACCGGTATCAGCAGCGTCGAGGTGCGGGCGGCCATACCGTCCACGGTAGCCGCCGGAACGCGACAAGCCCGGGAGGCGAACCTCCCGGGCTTGTCGATGTGCTGTCAGCGCCGGCGTTGCTCAGCGCTGGGTCGAGCGGCCGCGGGTCAGCGGCCGGCCAGCTTCTCGCGCAGCGCGGCGAGCGCCTCGTCCGAGGCCAGCGTGCCGCTGGATTCGGCCGGGGCCTCCGATGAGTACGAGGTGGCCTCGCCGGACTCGGAGGCAGCCTCCGCGTCGGCCTTCTGGGCCTCTTCCAACTGCTTGCGGTGCGCCTCGAAGCGCTCGCGGGCAGCAGCGTAACGCTTCTCCCACGCCTCGCGCTGCTCCTCGTAGCCGGGCAGCCACTCCTGGGTCTCCGGGTCGAAGCCCTCGGGGTAGATGTACTCGCCCTTGTCGTTGTACTGCGCTTCCATGCCGTACTGCGACGGGTCGAAGTTCTCCTCGGCCAGCGAGCCCTCGTTCGCCTGCTTCAGCGACAGCGAGATGCGGCGCCGCTCCAGGTCGATGTCGATGACCTTGACCAGCAGCTCGTCGCCCACCTGGACGACCTGCTCCGGGATCTCGACGTGACGCTCGGCCAGCTCGGAGATGTGCACCAGACCCTCGATGCCGTCCTGGACGCGAACGAAGGCGCCGAAGGGTACGAGTTTGGTGACCTTGCCGGGCACGACCTGGCCGATGGCGTGGGTGCGGGCGAACTGGCGCCACGGGTCTTCCTGCGTGGCCTTGAGCGACAGCGAGACGCGCTCGCGGTCCAGGTCGATGTCGAGCACCTCGACGGTGACCTCCTGGCCGACCTCGACAACCTCGCTCGGGTGGTCGATGTGCTTCCAGGACAGCTCGGACACGTGCACCAGACCGTCCACGCCGCCGAGGTCGACGAACGCACCGAAGTTGACGATCGACGACACGACACCGGTACGAACCTGACCCTTGGCCAGCTTGTTGAGGAAGTCGCTGCGCACCTCGGACTGGGTCTGCTCCAGCCAGGCACGGCGGGACAGCACCACGTTGTTGCGGTTCTTGTCCAACTCGATGATCTTGGCCTCGAGCGTCTTGCCGACGTAGGGCTGCAGATCCCGGACCCGGCGCATCTCCACCAGGGAGGCCGGCAGGAAGCCGCGCAGGCCGATGTCGATGATGAGGCCGCCCTTGACGACCTCGATGACGGTGCCCTCGACGACCTCGTCGCGCTCCTTCTTCTCCTCGATCGTGCCCCACGCACGCTCGTACTGCGCGCGCTTCTTGGACAGGATCAGGCGGCCTTCCTTGTCCTCCTTCTGCAGGACCAGGGCCTCGATCTCATCGCCCACGGAAACGACCTCGGACGGGTCGACGTCGTGCTTGATGGACAGCTCGCGCGACGGGATGACACCTTCGGTCTTGTAGCCGATGTCGAGCAGGACCTCGTCGCGGTCAACCTTGACGATGGTGCCCTCGACGATGTCGCCGTCGTTGAAGTACTTGATGGTCTTGTCGATCGCAGCGAGGAAGTCCTCGGCAGTGCCGATGTCGTTCACTGCTACCTGCGGGGTGGTACGAGTCGGATCGATTGTGGACGTCATGTAGTAGGTAGGTCCTGACAGTTACTAGTGCGGCCGGGCCGTTCCGCTTTCATTCGCCGCCTCGGGTGCCCTACGCCGGCCGCCTGATCAGGCGGACGTTCCGCCCTCATCGGATCCAGCCAGGTAGGTCAGGTGGGTCCAGCGGAGCGAACGGTGCGACGAACGGTACGAGGTGCGGATGAGTGGCCTACTCCATGTCGAGGCCACAGACCGGTCCCAGCGAAAGCGTACTCCAGACCCGTGCAGGTGCGGAAATGCGGGCGCTCCGCCGCGCTACATTGCGACTGTGGGAACAGAATCGGAGCTGGGCACGGTCGGCGTCGGACGTCACGCGCTCGGACCGGACGAATCGGCGCAGGCCAACCGCCTCTGGTGGGACGCCGATGCCGAGGCCTACCACGCCGAGCACGGCAGCTTCCTCGGCGCCGACGACTTCGTCTGGTGCCCGGAGGGGTTGCGCGAGGACGACGCCCGACTGCTGGGCGATCCGGCCGGGCTGGCCGGCCGGCGGGTGCTGGAGGTCGGCGCAGGCTCGGCGATGTGCTCCCGCTGGCTGGCAGCCCGAGGCGCGCGCCCGGTGGCCTTCGACATCTCGCATCGGATGCTCGCGCACGGCCCTCAGCCGGCGTTCCCGCTCGTGCAGGCCGACGCCCAGCGACTGCCGTTCACCGACGCAGCCTTCGATCTGGCGTTCAGCGCCTACGGCGCGGTGCCGTTCGTGGCAGATTCGGCAGCGGTGATGCGCGAGGTGGCGCGAGTACTGCGACCGGGTGGCCGGTGGGTGTTCTCGGCCAGCCATCCGGTGCGCTGGGCCTTTCCGGACTCCCCCGGCCCCGAGGGCCTGACCGCCACCATGTCCTACTTCGACCGCCGGCCGTACGTCGAGTTCGACCAGGCCGGTCGCGCAACCTACGCCGAGCATCACCGCACCCTCGGTGACCGGATAAGGGAGCTCACCCAGGCAGGCTTCCGGTTGCTCGAGCTGATCGAACCGGAGTGGCCGGACGGGCACGAGCAGAGCTGGGGTGGCTGGTCCCCACTGCGCGGCAAGCTGCTGCCCGGCACCGCGATCTATGTCTGTCAGCTGGGCTGACCTCGCGGGCTGACAGACGCCCTCCCGCTACACCCGCAGCGGCTCGTCCGAGTGCGCGGTGACAGGTTGGGCCGGGCCGGCGTCGCGCCGCAGCAGCATCAGGCCGCCGGCGAGGGCGATCAGACCGACCAGTAGCAGGATCAGCGGCAGCGTCACCGTCAGCAAGGTGATCTTGGTGCGGCCGTCCTTGGCCTGCTTGGCCTGGTAGTTGATGGAGTCCTGGTCGAAGCTCAGCGTGGTGTCCAGGGCGGTGACACCGTTGGCCAGCGTCCGGGTCTGGTGCTCGATGCCCTTGACGATGACACCGGTCTCCGGCTCGATCCACACCGTACGGGTGTCGGAGTAGAAGCCGGCGATGTTCGGCCCCACGTCGAGCGGGGTGTTGTTGATGACGGCCTCGTACTTGTAGCAGGTGAGGCCGGCCACCTTCTCGGTTGCTAGGTAGCGCGCATCGGGTGCCTGCTGCGACACCGGATCGAAGAACTTGTAGGACTGCTTCTTCGCGTTGAACGGCCACTTGTAGGTCAGGCCCTGGTGGCCGGCGCTGGTGTCGCCGTTGATGTTGCCGCCGTACTTGGGGTCGTTCACCGACTCGCCGCTGACCCGGTCGGCGGCCACCCGGTCGGTGGTGAAGGAGACCAGCCGGTGCTGCGGGTCGTTGGCGTCGACGCACTCCGGCGGGTTGTCCACGTCCTTGACGATGCACAGCGTCTCCTGCACCACCGTCACCTTGGAGTTCGAGGCGGCCGAATCGGTGCGCACCCGCCGGGTGGCGATCAGGCTGGTGTCCTCCAGTTGACCGGTGGTCGAGTTGAGGACCTTGGCCGGGCCGGTGGCAACCTGCTTGATGTCGAGGTTGAGCGGCGTCTTCTCCGCACGCGACGGGGCATAGAAGCGCAGCAACCCGGCCAGCACGAGGCAGAAGACCCCGATCAGGATCAGCACGTAGGACAGTCCCCTGCGCACGGGTTCTCCTCTGTTCATGGCCACGCGGCGATTGATTGACCGGGGACGCTACCAGCGAGTAGCCAGACTCCGTAACATCTTGGCGAAACAATTCGGCAACGTGATCGCCCGGCCACGGCAGCGCGCTGGGCGGGCATTGCAGGAACGGACGAACTCCCATCAGCGAGCACACGCACCCGGAGCAGCCGCGATGGTCCGGCTTCACCGCGGGGCTCGTGGTGGTGCTGCTCGGACAGGCCGTTTTCGGTGGCTGGCTTTCCGCGCGCGGCTGGTTCTATCAGGACGATCTGTCGGCTCTGGACGAGGCCAGTGGCCGGCGGCTGGGCTGGGGATTTCTCACCATGCCGGTCAACGATCATTTGGTACCTGGCTACCGGTTCGTGTTCTGGTTGCAGCGCCATACCGATCCGCTGAATTACACCCAGACGGTGCTGGTCCGGATCGTGCTGCAAACCCTGGCGATCGCGCTGCTGGCCCGGCTGCTGGTGCTGCTGTTCGGCCGGCGCCCGGAGGTGCTGGTGGTGACGGGCTTGTACGCGATCAACCCGCTGATCCTCGGCAATCTCACCTGGTTGACCACCGCGGCCTGCCTGGTGCCGGCAGAGATCGCCGCTATCGTCGCGCTGGATTCGCACATCCGCTACACCCTCACCGGCCGGTTGCGCTGGGCCACCGCGGCCGGCATCAGCCTGCTGGCCGGCATGTGCTTCTGGGAGAAGACCGCCATCATCGGCATCATGCTGCCGGTGCTGTCACTGGGCTTCCTGACCACCGGTGGCTTCGGCCACCGGCTGCGTGAGCTGCTGCGGCGCTGGCCCGGCTGGCTGGTCACCGCGGCGCCGCCGTTGCTGTTCGTGGGTTACTTCTTCGCCCACCATTACGGCGGATCCGCGCACGGGGTCCGGGTGAGCGACATGGTTTCGGTGGTGCGTACCGGATGGCTGAAGATGGCCGTGCCCGCGCTCTTCGGCGGCCCGTGGCACTGGTTCGACAACGGCACCGCCTACGTGTCGTGGTCCGCCCCGAGCACCACCGCGATCTGGCTCAGTGAGCTGGGCTTCATCGCGCTCGTCCTGGTGGGGCTGCGCCGCACCGGGGCGCGCTCGCTGCTCGGCTGGTCGCTGCCGGCGTTGTCGGTGGCGATCGGCACCGTGGTCGTGGCCGTCGGCCGCTACTTCGCGTTCGGCGATCTGATCGCCATCACCATGCGGTACAGCTTCGATTTCGCACTGGCGCTCGCACTGGGCGCGGCGCTGGCGCTCATCCCGTCCGACCCGCAGGCCATGCGCGAGCGGCTGCCCGGGGCGCCGGCCGCTGCCGCTCGAGTCCCAGCTCCGCGGACAACGCAGGCGCCTCGGCTCGTGCGTGCACTGGTACCGGCCACCGTCGCGCTGCTGCTGGTCAGCAGCACCTTCTCCAACGTGCGCTTCGAGGACCGTTGGGTCGCCAACCCGACCAAGCCCTACGTCGACCGGCTGCTGGCCAATATCGCGAGAGCCGGCCCGGGGGTGAACCTGTACGACACCTCGGTGTCGAGCACGGTGGTGCCCTACTTCTTCGGCCCGACCATGCACCTGTCCACGCTGCTGAGCTGGACCGCGGCACGCGCCAGGTTCGACCAGACCGACACCCAGCCGTTGCTGGTCGATCAGCAAGGCAACCTGGTGGCGGCCAACCTGCTACCGGCAGCCCGCGGCGTGCTGCCGAAGGGAGCGATCTGCCAGACCCTGGTGCAGGGCGTCGGAACGTGGCGCATCCCACTCGACCATCGACTGCCCTACGGCGACGGCTTCCTGCATCTGGAGTACTTCCAGCAGCACCCGTCGACGCTGAGCGTGTTCATCGAGGACGCCTCCGGTGCGCTGGTTCCGCCGGCGGCCGGCAGCCGGGTAGCGTTCCCGGTCACGCTCGGGGCGCAACTGCTGCGGTTACGCCAGGCGGAGGCCGCGGCCATCGTGATCACGAGCGACAGCCCGGCAGCCAACATCTGCATCGGCGGCGCCGTCATCGGCGCGCCGTTCGCCCCAGCGAAGTGAGCACCCATGTCCCTGCCCGCTAAGCCTGAGCTGCGCCGCCACCTGGACGGGCTGGACGGCATGCGGGCGCTGGCCGCCTACGGGGTGCTGGCCACCCACGCCGGATTCAACTCCGGACGCTCGCTCGACGACTCGCCTTTCGCCCCCTTCCTGGCCCGGCTGGACTTCGGCGTGACGGTGTTCTTCCTGCTGTCGGGCTTCCTGCTCTACCGTCCGTTCGCGCTCGCCGCGTTCGGCGAGCACCCGGCGCCGGCAATCGGCCGGTTCTACCTGCGCCGGGCGCTGCGCATCCTGCCGCCGTACTGGCTCGCGGTGCTGGTCACGCTCCTGCTGCTCTCCACCCGGCCGGCCTCGCTCGCAGACTTTGCCAGCTACCTGACGCTGACCCAGACCTACAACCACCACAACCTCGACCCCAGCCTCACCCAGATGTGGACGCTGGCGGTCGAGATCTCCTTTTATGCGCTGCTGCCGATGCTCGCGGCGGCCGCCCGGGGGCGCCGCCGTCGCTGCGACCGGGCAACGCTGGTACGCCAGCTGGCCCTGCTGGCGATCATGGTGCTGATCGCGGTCGGGGCCGACGTGTTCGCCCACCGCAGCACAGGCGACCAGCGTTCGCTGCTCTGGCTGCCGGCCAACCTGGACTGGTTCGCCGCCGGCATGCTGCTCGCGGTGCTGTCGGCCGCGCCGGTCGGGGTGGCCCGGGCCATGAGCGCTCGGTTGCATGCGTGGGCACAGGCACCCGGAACCTGCTGGATCATCGCGCTGCTGCTGTTCTGGCTGGCCACCCTGCCGCTGGCCGGGCCCCGGAACCTGATCCCGCCGTCCGGCTGGGCGTGGACGATCAAGCACTGGCTGTACACCGGCGCGGCCTTGGCACTGCTCGTTCCGCTGGTGTTCTCACCCGGCGGTGCCATCGGGCGGTTCCTCGGCAGCAGGCCGGTGCGGCTGCTCGGCGAGCTGTCCTACGGCGTCTACCTGTGGCATCTGGGCCTGCTATTGGCCATCCAACGCTGGTTGGGACAACGGACCTTCGGCGGTCATTTCCTGGAACTGTTCGGGCTCGCCGGACTGTCGGCAACCGCGGTCGCCGCCGCGACCTGGTTCGGCTTCGAACGTCGGCTGCTGAGCCTGGGACGCAGGTCGACACCGCCGGCCACCACCGCGGTGCCCAGTACCGCGAGCCCCGCCAGCAACTGAACCAGACCGGAGTCGGTCGGCGAATGCGCCGACCCTGGCGGCAGGATCGCGACCACGGCGGTGGCCAGCAGCAGCGCCGTGACGGGCAGCCACCAGCGCACCCAGCGGGGCCGCCAGCCCCGCACCGCGAGCAGTGCCAGGGTCACCGCGAGCCCGGGCAGGCCCAGCAGCGCAAAGCCGGCGGCCGCCATCCCGGCCGCCGCGGAAACGGGGCCGAACCGGCCACCCCGGCCGGCCACCCGAGCGGCGGGGGGCCGCCGGGACGGCCGGATGGCCAGCCAGAGCAGCATCAGCACGGCCAGCGCGCCGAGACCGAGGCCTGCACCGAACCAGCGCTGCGGGCCGAAACTGAGCCGCACCAGTCCGCTGCTGCCGGCCGGGACCAGGTAGCCCTGCTGCCAGCCATCCAGCATCACCGGCTCCAACGCGCGCCCGTCCAGCGTCGCGTGCCACCCGGCGCTGGCGTTCTCCCGCACCACGAGGTAGGCGGCGCGCGCAGCCTGCACCTGAACCGTGCGCGTGGTGCTGCCCCAGCTGCGCACCGTGCTGGTCAGGCCGGCTTCGGCCGGCGCCGCCAGTGCCGGCGCACCGGCGGCCGTTGCCGTCACCGATTCGGGGGCCACCACCGACGTGGCGGCCAGCCGCAACCGGTGCGGGCCGGCGGCGAGCGAGAGCTGATCGCCGGTGCAGGGCACCGCGAGCACCGGCTGGCCGGTCAGCGCCGCCGACACCGGAACCTCGGCATGCAGCGGGATGGACCGGCCGTCGAGCTGCAGCATCAGACCCGCCGTGCAGCCGATGCTGAACGATGCCTGCCGGGGCGCCTCGGTGATTCCCAGCGGCTGCAGCTCTCCGATGCCCGTCGGCAGGATCCGGGTGGCGCCGGTGACCGCGTCGACCGAGCTGCGCACGTCGGCTTGCAGCACGGTCACCGTGATCGATCGCGCCGAGATCTGCTGGCCGAACTCGATCTGCCCGCTGTCCGGCACCGGGCCGGTCCAGCTGAACGGGCCGGCCCGCACGCTCACCTCACTGGGCCGGGAGACCGGCGCGCTCGACAGCGTCTGCAGCCGCACTCCGGAGATGCGCCGGGGCTGGGGCAGGGTGACGGTCAGGGTGGGGTGCAGGTCGCCGGCGGCGGCGGTCCAAGTCGTTGCCGGGTCGCCGTCCACCGCGGCTCCGGCCCGGACGCGCGGGTCCGCGGCAATCGTGCTGGACGCGCGGGCCCGCAGTTCAGCGGTCGCGTCCAGCGCCGCGGATAGCCCGGCGGACGGACGCAGCCGGACGGTCGCCGCCACCCGGTAGTCCCGCTGCGCGCCCAGGGTGAAGCTGCGGTCGAGCGCGCCGTCCTCCTC
>DATAKO010000017.1:0-20191 GCA_036261575.1 Jatrophihabitans sp. | reverse complement strand
AGGTTCGCCTGCATCGCGTCGAGCTTGCGCAGCGCCTTTTCCTTGCGCTTGCGGTGCTTCAACACCCCCGCGGCTTCCTCGATGAAACCGCGCCGATCTTCCGGCCGAGCCGACAGCACCGAGTCCAGCTGGCCCTGCCCGACGATGACGTGCATCTCGCGGCCGATGCCGGAGTCGGACAGCAACTCCTGGATGTCCAGCAGCCGGGCACCCTCGCCGTTGATCTCGTACTCGCTGGCACCGTCCCGGAACATCCGGCGGGTGATCGATACCTCGACATAGTCGATGGGCAGCGCACCGTCGGAGTTGTCGATGGTGAGGGTGACCTCGGCCCGTCCCAGCGGCGGCCGGCCGGCGGTGCCGGCGAAGATGACGTCTTCCATCTTGCCGCCCCGCAGCGCCTTGGCACCCTGTTCGCCGAGCACCCACGCGATGGCGTCCACGACATTGGACTTGCCGGAGCCGTTCGGCCCGACCACGGCCGTGATGCCCGGCTCGAACCGCAGCGTGGTGGCTGACGCGAAGGACTTGAAGCCCTTCAGGGTCAGTGACTTCAGGTGCACGCAGGCTCCGGCAGACGGTTCGGCTCGATAACGCCGAACAGCCTAACCCAGCCGGCCTACCGGACCGCCGATGCTGCCGGGGGTGCGAGCGTGGCTCGGCGCGCACCGTTGCGGTACACGGCCCGGCGAACGGGCTAGCCGAGAGCCGGTGCGCTCAGCGGACGGCTCAGGCGAGCGCGGAGGCGTCGGAGGTGATGCGGTGGAGCTCGTCCAGCAGCTGGCTGGCCTCGTGCGCGGCTCTCAGCTCTGCCAACTCGGCCTCCAGGTCGCGAACTCGAGTGCGCAACCGGGCGACCTCTTCGACGAGGTGACGATCGGCGACGTTCGGGAGATGTCCCAGCAGGGCCCTGGCCATGTGGCGACCTTTCACGGACTCCGGCGCCCGGGGTGCAGCCGACGGCGCAACCGCGCTGCGAGCATCCGGCGAGCGGCCGGTACAGATGTTGTGGTACTGCAATATTCGCACCGCCAGGCCGTGAAGACAAATTCCGCGGCGCCAGCCGGCGCCGGCGCCGCACGCCGGTCGATCAGCGCTCGATGAAGCCGTGCAGGCCGCCGCGCGCCTCGCTCCACCTGGCCGCCACGTGCGCGACGGTGCCCGGCGTACGGCCTGACTGCAGCGCCGCGAGCAGTCGCTCGCAGGCCGGTCGCGGTCCCTCTGCGACGACCTCGACCCGGCCGTCGGCCAGGTTGGTGGCCGAGCCGACCAGGCCGAGTTCCAGCGCGCGCGCCCGGGTCCACCAGCGGAAGCCGACGCCCTGCACCTGCCCGTGCACCCAGGCGGTGAGCCGCTGCGCGCTCATCCGGCGGACCGTGGCGGTCGCTGGCAGTTGGGGCAGAAGTAGGAGGAGCGGTTCATCCACTGCTGGCGCTTGATCGGCCGGCCGCAACGCGGGCACGGCTGCCCCTCGCGGCCGTAGGCATTCAACGACCGGTCGAAGTACCCGCTCTCGCCGTTGACGTTGACGTAGAGGGAATCGAAGGAGGTGCCGCCGGCCCGCAGCGCGTCGGCGAAGACCGCCCTGATCTCGGCCAGCAGGGCCCTCAGCTGGCTGCTGCTGAGCCTGCCGGCCGGACGGTCGCCGTGCAGCCGGGCGCGCCAGAGGGCCTCGTCGGCGTAGATGTTGCCCACGCCCGAGATCGACGACTGGTCCAGCAGCACCCGCTTGATGGTGGTGTTGCGCCGGCGCACCGAGCCGATCCAGGCGGCGTCGTCGAAGCTGCTGTCGAGCGGGTCGCGTGCGATGTGCGCGATGCCGGACGGGACCCAGTCCGGCGGATCCGGCACCAGCTCGTCCAGGTGCAGGCCGCCGAAGGTCCGCTGGTCGACGAAGCGCAGCTCCGGCCCGTCGTCGGCGAAGCGGATCCGGGCGCGCAGGTGCGGGCCGTCCGGGGCGTCGGGCGCAATCATCAGCAGCTGCCCGCTCATGCCCAGGTGACCGATGAGCGCGTCGGGACCACCGTCCAGCGGCAGCCACAGGTACTTGCCGCGGCGCTCGACGGAGCTGATGGTGTGCCCGGTCAGCCGCCGGGCCAGATCCTCGGCACCGGCCAGATGCCGGCGGACCGCGCGCGGGTGCAACGAGTCGACCTCCGCGATCCGGCGACCGGTTACCCAGCGGGCCAAGCCGGAGCGGACCGTTTCGACCTCAGGCAGTTCCGGCATCGTCCATCGAACCGGCATCGCCCATCGAACCGGCCGCGGTCAGCGCCCGCCACGCGGCCTCAGCCGCGGCTTGCTCGGCTTCCTTCTTGTTGCGCCCGGGCCGCACGTCGTAGCTGCGGCCGTTGATGACGGCCGCCGCGGTGAAGGACTTGGCATGATCGGGCCCGTCGGAGGTCACCGTGTAGTCCGGCACTCCGAGACCACGCTCGGCGGTGAGTTCCTGCAGCGACGTCTTCCAGTCCAGGCCCGCCCCCTGCCCGGGCGCCTCGTCGAGCAGTGGGTCGAACAGCCGGTGAATCACCTCGGCCGCCACCGCGATGCCGAACTGCAGGTGGATCGCGCCGAGCAGCGCCTCGAGCGTGTCGGCAAGGATGGAGGCCTTGTCGCGCCCGCCGGTGGCATCCTCGCCGCGGCCGAGCAACAGGTACTTGCCGATCCCGTCCGGGCCGATCCGGCGTGCCACGCCGGCCAGTGCTCGCATGTTCACCACCGACGCCCGCAGCTTGGCGAGCTTGCCCTCGGCCAGGTCGGGGTGCCGGCGGTACAGCGCTTCGGTGATGACCACGCCCAGCACCGAGTCGCCGAGAAACTCCAGCCGCTCGTTGTGCGGCAGGTCTCCGTTCTCGTAGGCGTAGGAGCGGTGCGTCAGGGCGCGCGTCAGCAGCTCGAGGTCCAGATCGACCCCGAGCTCTGCCGCCAGCCCGGCCGGCGCCGCGGCCGGTGGCTTCTTGCTCACCACGGGCGGTGCCCCGGACCGGCTGCTGTCACGGAGCTGGTCAGACCGCCAGGACCTGGCGACCGTCGTACTGGCCGCAGTTGCTGCAGGCCGTGTGCGGCAGCTTCGGCTGGCCACAGGCCCGGTTCGGGCAGGTGACCAGGGTCGGCGCGCTGGTCTTCCACTGCGAACGCCGGCTGCGGGTGTTGGAACGCGAGGTCTTCCGCTTGGGAACGGCCACGACGATTACTCCTGACTCTCTGGTGCGCTTGATCCATCCGTACCGAACCGTTCCGCGAGAGCGGCCCAGCGCGGGTCGAGCTGTGCGTGGCTGTGATCAGCCGGCAGGTCGTCGAGCCGTTCCCCACACTGTGGGCACAGCCCGGCGCAATCCGGCGAGCACAACGGGGTCAGCGGCAGACTCAGCACCACCGCGTCCCGCACCACCGGCTCGAGATCGAGATGATCGCTCTCCAGCCGGGGTATCTCGTCGGAATCCGTCGTCTCCTCGGTGATGCTGTCCGGATAGGCGAACAACTCGACGAAATCGACTGCCAACGAATCGCGGAAACCGTTCAGGCACCGCCCACACTCGCCGACCACCTCGGTGGTGACGGTGCCTGTTGCCAGGACGCCTTCGGTCACCGCTTCGAGCCGGACGGTCAGTACGAGCGGAGCACCTTCCGGCACCCCGATCATGTCCAGGCCCAACTGTTCCGGAGCGGGCAGCGTTCGCTGGTAGTCACGCTTGATACCCGTCTGCCGTCGGAGCTCCCGGGTATCCAGGACGAACGGGCTGCGCGGGTTCACGTACTCCACCGAATGTTGCGATGCTCAGGACAAGCTCGGCCGAACATGGATTAGGCCGTCGTTCAGGTTACCCGAGCCGGGCGGGCCCCGTGAAATCGCACGCTCGCGGCGGGCTCACTGCGGCGGCGGGGAGAGGGCAGCCCGGCCGTTCTCGGCGGTTGCCAGCAACCGCTGCAGCGTCTCCACCAGACCCGACAGCGTGCTGGCGGCGTACTGCTGGGCATCGCCGCTGAGCCGGTCGGCGTACTGCGCCGCCTCGGCCCTCACCTGCTCGGCCTGCAGCTCGGATTCCTGCTGCAGCCGGGCCGCGGCGGCCACCGCGGCCTGCTGCACACTGGCCGCAGAGACCAGCCGGTCCTGCTCGGCTCGGGCCTGCTCGAGCAGGCCATGCGCTTCGGCCCGCGCCTCGGCGACCGCCCGCTCGGACTGCTCGGCGGCCTCGGCCTGCAGCGCGGCTGCCTGCTGCTGCGCTTTGGTGACGATGGCGGCGGCGCGCTCGGCGGCCTCGGACAGCAGTCGGTCGCGCTCGGCGACCAGCCGGCGCGCCTCGATCATCTCCGGCGGCAGCACTTCGCGTAGCGCGTCGAGCAGATCCAGGGTGCGCTCGCGCGGCAGCACGCAGGAGGAGGACATCGGCAGGTTGCGGGCGGTCTCGACCAGCTCGACCAGCTCGGTCAGCACCTCATCGGCTCGGGCCAGCGTGTGATCGGTCATGCGCCCAGGCTATGCGCGCGGCGCCTCACCGGAAGCGGTGCCACGCTCTGACACCCGTTCCAGCAGTCGCTTGTGCACGTTCTCCGGCAACAGCGCCGACACATCGCCGCCGTAGGTGGCGATCTCCTTCACCAGGCTGGAGGCGATGAAGCTGTACTCGGCGTTGGTGGGCATGAACAGCGTGTCCACCCCGGCCAGGCCCCGGTTCATCTGGGCCATCTGCAGTTCGTAATCGAAGTCGCTGACCGCACGCAGTCCCTTCACGATGACCGGGATCTCGTTGGCGCGGCAGTAGTCGACCAGCAAGCCGTGAAACGAGTCGACGCGCACGTTGCCGTACTCGGCGGTCACCTCGGCCAGCAGCGACATGCGCTCCTCGACGGTGAACAGGCTGGACTTGTTCTTGTTGATCAGCACCGCCACCACCACCTCGTCATACAGGTGCGCCGCTCGGGAGATGATGTCGAGATGGCCGTTGGTCACCGGGTCGAAGGAGCCAGGACAGACAGCCTTCCGGATGAACGGGGACACCAGCACCGGCCCTTCGCGTGAGGTCGCAGGGATCGCGCCGAATCCGCGCGCCGCGGCAGTCGCCGGGTCGAGCAGAGCGTTTCGGCTACGTCCGGCGACCGTACCAAAGGCTGCCCTCGCCGTACCGGCGTTGCTTGATGGGCTTTATCTCACCCGGCCACAGCGGCTCGGGATCGCGCGCCGCACGCTCGATCACGACCACCGCGTGCTCGGTCAGCCAGCCGCCATCGACGAGCAATCGCAGCGCGGTCGCCACCGAGCCCGCAGGCACCGCGTAGGGCGGATCGGCGAACACCAGGTCGAACGGCTCCTCAGCACCCGTGGCGCTCAGGTAGCGCTCGACGGTGAGCCGCCGGATGACCGCACCGGGCAGCCCGACGGCCGCCACGTTTCCGGCCAGCACCGCGGCCGCGCGCTGGTCGGATTCGACGAACACCGCTGCGGCCGCGCCGCGCGACAGCGCCTCCAGGCCCACCGCGCCGGAGCCGGCGAACAGATCCAGAACCCGGGCACCGTCGAGATCGAGTTCGGAGCGCAGGGTATTGAACAGCGCTTCTCGAGCCCGGTCCGAAGTCGGCCGGGTCCCTCGGGGTGGCACTGCGAGATGGCGCCCTCGCGCCTGTCCCCCGACGATCCGTGTCATCCGAGCAGACTAGCTGGCGGCGGCACTTGTCGTCCTGGTGAGTTTTTGTCGTTGATGCAACGGCAATGTCGATCAAGGCCGGGGGCGCCCGGCAAGGTCGTACGCTGGCAGGGTGGAGGAGGAGATCTACCTGGATCCGGCTGCGCCACCCGCCGCTGTCCCCGCCGGCCCGGGCCGCCCGCGCAGGCGCTGGATCCCGCTGCTGGCCGGCGCGCTGGTGCTTGCCGTGGTCGCACTGGTGCAGCAGCATCGCACCGGCCACGCACACCCGGCCGCGCCCGTCGCCCAACCGGTGACGGGTAAGGCTGTAGCCGTGCAGCCGTGGCCCCGGCTGCCCGGAGTCTCCGGCAGTTCGTTCGAGGCGCCGATCGTGTCCAGCGACCCGCTCGCCGAGCCGGTGCAGGCGCAGCTGCCGGTTGCCGGCACCCGGCCGGGACTGCTCGATGTGGCCCGCGGCTCGGTACAAGCGCTGCCGGGAATGCCGACCCTCAGCAAGCAGCAGTACGTCTCCCAGGTGATCGCTGCCGGCGGCGGCTACTACTCGCTGGTTCGCACCTGCCAGCAGCGAGCGGTGGGAACGGTGATCTTCGACCGGCCAGGCCGGCCGCAGCAGCGGGTCGCGGTGGGCCACACCTTCTATCGGCTGCTTTCCGACGGCCGCGGCGGGGTGTGGGGCGAGATGTACTCCGACGCTCCCCCGGTCCGGCCCGAGGCGGCGCTCGGCACCTCGCTGCTGCGCCTGGACCAGCCAGGCAAGACGATCCCGATACCGCCCAGCCTGCTGCCGATCGGCCTGTACGCCGGCACGTTGGTGACCAGCACGGTGCCCGACCCGGTGCGCAGCACGCTGATCCTGCTCGACCTGCGTACCGGACGCACGCGCAACCTCGGGCCGTCCTTCGGTGCCTCGGTCAGTCGCGGGCTGCTGGTCTGGACGCCGCACGCGTGCTCCGACGTGGCTGCCTGCACGGTGCAGCGACTGGACCTGGCCACCGGGCAGGGCTCCGCCGGCAACTACCACCTGCCGTTGGAAAGCAACTTCGGCACGGCGGTGCTCAGCCCGGACCGCCACAAGATTGCCTTTGTGCTGCAGCGGGAAACCAATGACCCGGGCTACCTCAGCCAGGCCAGCGGTACGCCGGCCGACCTGGCCGTGCTCGACCTGCGCACCGGCGTGATCGACCCCGTTCCCAACCTGGAACTGGCGCCGAACAGCGCTCCGAGTTCCCTCACGTTCAGCCCGGACGGCACCTGGTTGATCGTCGCCTTCACCACTGCCACCGGCACTGACGTCTACTCCTGGCGATCGCCGCTGGCCCGGCCGGCCCGCAGCCCGCAGACGTGACCGGCTGGCCAAGACAGGTCAGCACTCGCAGGGCAAGTCAGGACTTGTGCAGGTACTCGGTGCGCTCGCTGTCAAAGGCATCCCAGAGGAACTCCTGCAGCTGCGGATGATCCGACAGGTCGGGATCGGCTCGGATCACCTGCCGTGCCTCGTGCATCGCGGCGGTGATGATGTCGCGATCGGCCACCAGCGACAGCAGCCGCAGACCGGAGCGGGTACCTGATTGCGCGGCTCCGAGCACGTCACCCTCCCGGCGCTGCTGCAGGTCCAGCTCGGCGAGCTGGAAGCCGTCGGTGGTCGCAGCGACCGCGTTCAGCCTTTCCAGGGCGGGGTGTTCCAGCGGAAGTTGGGTGTGCATGATGCACACGCCGGGATGGCTGCCCCGACCGATCCGACCACGCAGCTGGTGCAGCTGGGACACCCCGAACCGGTCCGCGTCCATGATCACCATCAGGGCCGCGTTCGGCACGTTGATGCCGACCTCGATGACGGTGGTGGCGACGAGCACATCGAGTTCGCCGGCGGCGAAGGCGGTCATCGCGGCGGCCTTCTCCTCCGCGGGCATCCGTCCGTGCAGCAGCCCGACTCGCAGGTCGGCGAGCTGATCCTGCGTCAGCTCGGCGTGAAGCGCGAGCACCGAGGTGGTCTGCGGGCCCTCCTCATCCGAGAGCGCACCGACATCGGCCAGGTCCTCCGGGTCGTCACTGTCGCCGATGCGCGGGCAGACGACGAAGGCCTGCCGGCCGCCGGCGACCTCCTCCCGGATGCGCTGCCAGATCCGGCCGTACCAGGCCGGGCCCTTGGCGATCGGGGCGACGAGCGTGCGCACCGGCGCTCGGCCGGCCGGGCGCTCATGCAGCTCGGACACCTCCAGATCACCGAACACGGTCATGGCCACCGTGCGCGGGATCGGGGTCGCGGTCATCACCAGCATGTGCGGTGGCGATTGCGCTTTGCCACGCAGGGCATCGCGTTGCTCGACGCCGAAGCGGTGCTGCTCGTCGACCACCACCAGACCCAGGTCGGCGAACTGGACATGGTCCTGGATCAGTGCGTGCGTGCCGATCACGATGCCCGCCTGGCCGGACGCGGCCTCCAGCAGTGCATGCCTACGTGCAGGCGCCGACATCGAGCCGGTGAGCAGTACCACCCGGGTGCCGTTGTCGGCACCGCCGAGCGTGCCGGCCTGCGCGAGATCGCCCAGCAGCTCGGTGACGGTCACCGCGTGCTGGGCGGCGAGCACCTCGGTCGGGGCCAGCAGCGCGGCCTGGCCACCGCTGTCGACCACCTGCAGCATCGCGCGCAGCGCGACCACCGTCTTGCCCGAGCCGACTTCACCCTGCAGCAGTCGGTGCATCGGGTGCTGCGCGGCGAGCTCCCGCTCGATGGTCTCGGCGATCTCGACCTGTTCGCCGGTGAAGGTGAAGGGCAGCCGGTCGGCGAAGGCGTCCACCAGCCCGTGCGCGCGGCGCGGCCGCGCCACCGCCGGGTTCGCCGCGATCTGGTGGCGGCGCTGCGCAAGTACCAGCTGCACGCCGAAGGCCTCGTCGAACTTCAGCCGGTGGACGGCCCGGTTCCAGTCGATCATGCTGTCCGGCCGGTGCACCTGTCGCAACGCGTCGTCCAGCGACATCAGGCCCTGGGTGGCCCGCACCTCATCGGGCAGCGATTCGGGCACCGGGTCGAGCATGGTCAGCACCTGCTGCATCGCCCGGGCGATCACCCACGAGGGGAGCCCCGCGGCCGCCGGGTAGACCGGGATGATGCTGTTGGCGAAGTCGACATCGGCCAGCTCCTGCGCATCGTCGAAGAGCAGGTAATCGGGCTGGTTGAGCTGCATCCGGGTACGAAACCGGCTCACCTTGCCCGCGAACATGCCGTACCGGCCGGGTCGCAGCTCGCGCTCGCGCCAGGCCTGATTGAAAAAGCTCAGGCTGGCCTTGTGCCGCCCGGACCGGATGGTGACCTCGAGAATGGTGAGCTTGCGGCCCGGGATGCGCCGGGATTGGGCCGACTCGATCTCGGCCTGGACGGTGACCTCATCACCCTCCACCAGCTCGGACAGGTCGGTCAGCTCGCCGCGCTTGTTCATCTTGCGCGGGTAGTGCCGCAAGAATTCCCCGACGGTCTCGATGCCGAGGGCCTTCCCGATGGCCTTGGCCGTCTTGTCGCCCACGACGTCGACGAGCTTGGTCGAGCGGATGGCCATGTTCCCACTCTGCCAGAGCGGGCCGACAGCAGCGGGCGCCGACGGCTACTCGACGCCGATCAGCAGCGGGTAGTCCGGTTGGCCGCCGCGGTAGGTGCTGACCTCGATGAAGGGCATCCGCTCCCGCACCCGCGCGACGATCTGATCGGCCGCGGCACCCGCTCCGGGGGCCGAGCCGGACAGCACCGTGACCAGCTCGCCACCCGCCGCGACAAGCCGGTGGATCAGGCTCAGCCCCATCGCCGCGACATCGCTGCCGATCTCGACCACCTCACCGTCGATCAGGCCCAGCACGTCTCCGGCAGCACACCGACCGGCAATGGTGATCGCGTCCCTGCTCGCCACCGTCACCTCGGCGACCCGGGTGGCGGCGGCCGCCTCGGCGACCGCGATGACGTTGTCCTCGAACCGGCGCTGGGCGTCGTGCACGGCGACCGCCGACAGGCCCTGCACCGGCGACTTGGTGGGCACCACGGCGACCACGATGCCCTCCGCCCGCGCCTGCTCGGCGGCCAGTTCCGCGAGTCCGCCGGCCGCGGTGGCATTGGGCAGCACGATCACCTGAGCGGCCTCGGTCCGCCGGATTCCGGCCAGTACCTCCGCCGCGGACGGGCTGCCGTCCACCACCGTCACTGCCTCGGCCGCGAACAGGTCTGCCAGGCCCTCGCCCGGTGCCACCGCGACCAGCGCCACGCCCGTGCGGCCCGTGGACGGCTCGGCCGCGACCTGCTGCTCGAAGCGCAGCACCGTGATCCGGTGCGGCCGGCCGGCCTCGATGCCCGCCTCGATGGCTGCGCCGACATCATTGACGTGGATGTGCACGTTGAACAGGCCCGTGCCGGTGCCCACCACCGCCAGCGAATCACCGAGCTCGCTCAGCGCGGCCTTGAGCGGGGCGATGGCCGCATCCTCCGCATGCAGCAGGTACTGCACCTCGTAGTCGAACTCGGCGCTGCCGTCCTCCCGGATGCGCTGCAACGCCGCACGCGTGGCCGGTCGGGGCCGCTGCTGGCCGGGCCCGCGCACCGGACCGTCCCCGGTGACCACACCGGCCAGCGCGCCGAGCAACACCACCAAGCCGCGGCCGCCGGCGTCCACCACCCCGGCCTGGGCCAGCACCGCCAGCTGTTGCGGGGTGCGCGCCAGCGCCGCCTCTGCCGCATGCACTGCTACCCGCATCACATCGGGCAGCTCGACCAGGCCCGCGACCGCGTCGGCGCTGCTGCGCAGCACGCTGAGCACGGTGCCCTCCTGCGGCGCGGACACCGCGGCATAGGCGCTCTGGCAGGCGTGGCCCAGTGCAGCAGCCAGCGCGGCGCCGTCGGCGCAGTCCCGGCCGTCCAGTGCCTCGGCCAGCCCGCGCAGGACCTGCGAGATGATGACGCCGGAGTTGCCTTTGGCCCCCATCACCGCCCCGCGGGCCATCGCCTGCAGCACGCCGCCGACCGCGGGTGAACGATCGCCGGCCACCGCCGCCGCCGCGCTGCGCAGGGTCAGCTCCAGGTTGGTGCCGGTGTCGCCGTCCGGGATCGGGTAGACGTTGAGCGAGTCGATCTCAGCCCGGTGCGCGGCCAGCGAGTCGGCCGCCGCCGAACACCAGCGGCGGGCCGCGGCGGCATCCAGCACATCGAGCATGGGCCGAACCCTACTGCCGGCGCACCGTTTTGATCGGGTGCGCGCGGTCAAGCTACACTTGCAGGGTTGCCCTGACAGGCACATGTTCCAGTCACCCGGATTTTGAGGAGGCCATTGTGGCCAGCCACTGCGATGTCTGCGGCAAGGGGCCCGGCTTCGGCATGTCCGTCTCGCACTCGCACCGCCGGACGCACCGCCGGTGGAACCCGAACGTGCAGACCGTTCGCGCTCTCGTCGCTCCCGGTACCCGCCGTCGGGTCACCGTGTGCACCTCCTGCCTGAAGGCAGGCAAGGTCACCCGCGGCTAGCTCCGCACCGCTTCGGTCCGAAGGCCGGTTCCCACCTCGGGAACCGGCCTTCGGCATCTCACCGGAAGTGCTGGTGTCCCTCGGCGTGCGCGGGCAGGCCATCCAGCCGCACGCCACTGCCCTCGCCGACCAGGCCGATGACCTGCCACGGCTCGCGCAGCCGGGTCGCGTTCGGAAAGGTTGCGACCAGCGCGTAGTCATCGCCACCGCCGAGCACCCAACTCATCGGGTCGGCGTTGAGCGCGGTCGCCACGTCCCGCAGCTTGGCGGCCGGCGCCAGCGCATCGGCACGCAGATCGATCCGCACGCCGCTGGCCGCCGCGATATGGCCCAGATCGGCTACCAGCCCGTCGGACACGTCCGTCATGGCGGTGGCGCCGAGTTCGGCCGCCCGAACCCCCTCGGCGTAGAGCGGCTCCGGCCGCCGGTGTGCGTTGACCACCTGCACCGGCGATCGAAACCCGCGCGAGAGCACCGCGAAGCCGGCAGCCGCCCACCCTAGCCGTCCGGCGTAGGCGACCAGATCGCCCGGCCGGGCCCCGCACAGCAGCACCGGCGGCCGGCCGTCCAGGTCACCGAAGGCGGTGACCCCGAGCACCACCTGCTCGGCGGCGCTCACATCGCCGCCGGCGATGCCGGCCCCGACGTGCGCGCATTCCTCGGCAAAGCCGGCGAGCAAGCCGTCCAGCCAGCTGACCTCGGTCCCGGCGGGCGCGGCCAGGCCGATCAGCAATGCCGTCGGCCGGGCACCCATCGCGGCGATATCGGCGAAGTTGCGCGCGGCGGCCTTGTGACCGATGTCGTTGGCCGTCGACCAGTCCTTGCGGAAGTGCCGGTTCTCGATGAGCAGGTCGGTGCTGGCCACCACCTTGCCGTCCGAGCTGGCCAGCACCGCGGCGTCGTCGCCGGGGCCGATCAGGGTGCTGTCGGGCTGGGTCAGCGCCGCCGTGATGCGCCGGATGACCCCGAACTCACCCAGCTCGCCTATCGTCCGGGCATTCGATGGCTCGGAAATGTCCGCCTCCTCGGTTCGGGTCCGGCCGGGGTGAGCTGAGCCCCGCTCAGAGAATCCTCACACAGCGCCGCGACTGCGGTGCGCTAGGTTCATCTGTCAGTGACGCCGTGTTTGTGCCAACGAAGGGAAGTCCCGTGTCCGACATGGTCAGCGCATACATCCTCATCCAGACCGAGGTCGGGAAGGCGGCCGTGGTTGCCGAGCAGATCTCCGGCCTGCAGGGAGTGACCCTGGCCGAGGACGTGACCGGCCCCTACGACGTGATCGTGCGCGCCGAGGCGGCCAGCGTGGACGAGCTCGGGCGGCTGGTGGTGGCACGGGTGCAGGGCGTCGAGGGAATCACCCGGACGCTGACCTGCCCGGTCGTGCGCCTGTAGGAGCCCGCCATCGATTCGACCGCCCGCCGCGCCGCGTTGATCGCCACCGCCTGCGCGGTCCCGATCACGGTGGTGCTGGCCTTCCTGCTGACCGCGGGCCACGGAAGCAGCAAGCAGCCCAAGACCAGCGGCCCGCTGCCTGCGGTGAGCGTCGCCGCACCACCCTCGCCGTCGGCCGCGACCAGCGCCGCCTGCGTCAAGGTCTTCGCGAAGTTGCCGGTACAGCTGGGCACTCTCGCACCGCGCAAGACCGACACCGATTCCTCCTTCGTCGCCGCCTGGGGCGATCCGGCCATCGTGCTGCGCTGCGGCGTGCCGAAACCCGCGGCGATCAACGACACCAGCAATCCGCCGCAGTACCAGGACGTCAATGGGGTGATCTGGCTGCCGGACCTGCAGCAGAAGCAGGTGGTCTACACCACGATCGACCGCTCGGTCTACGTCGAGGTGACCGTGCCGGCCAACGCCGACCAGCCGCTGCCGCTGCTCGCTCCGGCCATCGATGCGCTGCCGCAGGTCTGCACCGCGGGCGACGCGGCCGGTAACCTCGGCAACCCCAAGCTGCCCGTCTGCAACTGATCCAACTGACCCGACTGACCCAGACTCACCAGGCAGAAAGGACAGGACCGGCGCGGCGCTACCGGGCGGCTCGAGCGCGCGCGGTGGCGATCAGCCGGTCCAGCAGTTGCGGGTAGGCAACCCCGGACTCGGCCCACATCCGCGGATACATCGAGATCGGCGTGAATCCCGGCATCGTGTTCACCTCGTTCACCACGAACTGGCCGTCCTCGGCGAGAAAGCCGTCGACCCGGGCCAGGCCGGAGCATTCCAACGCCTCGAAGGTGCGGCAGGCGGCCGCCTGGACGGCGGCGATCTGCTCCGGCGCGACCTGCGGCGGGATGTCGAAGTCGGTCGCGTCGTCGAGGTACTTGGCATCGAAGTCGTACCAGTCGTAACCGGGCCGCAGCCGGATCTCGGCCGGCAGCGAGGCGCTCAGGCTGCCATCGGCATCTTCGAGCACTCCGCACTCGATCTCCCGGCCGGTCATGGCCGCCTCGATGAGCGCCTTGCTGTCGTAGGAGAACGCGGTCTCCAGCGCGTCGGCAAGCTGATCGTAGGAGGTGACCCGGCTCACCCCGACCGAGGAGCCGGCGCGGGCCGGCTTGACGAAGAGCGGCAGGCCCAGATGCTCGACGTCCAGCACCCGGACCGGCCGGCCGCGCCGTGCCAGCACGTACGGGGTCACCAGCAGGCCTGCCGCGGTCAGGATCGTCTTGGTGAAGGCCTTGTCCATCGACACCGAGCTGGCCAGCACACCGGAGCCGACATAGGGGACGCCGGCCAGCTCGAGCAGCCCCTGGATGGTGCCGTCCTCCCCGTTCTTGCCGTGCAGCACAGGGAACACCACGTCGACGCTGTCCAGCTCGACCACTGCCGAGTCCTTGCCCAGGATGCTGACCTCGACGCCGCTGCCGGCCACCGAGGGCAGTTGAGGCTGGGCGAATCCGATCTCGGCTGGGTTCAGCTCGGTGGTCAGCCACTCACCGCCGGCGGTGATGCCGACGGTCACCACGTCGTACTTGGACCGGTCCAGCGCGGCGATCACGCTGCCGGCACTCACCACCGAGACCGCGTGCTCGCTGCTCTGCCCGCCGTAGACGACCGCGATTCGGATCCGTTCAGCCATGGGATCCGAGGCTAGCCGATCAGGACTCGGCCTTCGTCGACCGGCTCATCAGCAGCCGCACCGCGTCGGCCGGTCCGACCCGGCCGGCGCACACCGCATCCATCACCCGGGTGATCGGCACGTCGACTCCGTGGCGCTCCGCCAGATCCAGCACCGAGCGACAGGATTTGACACCCTCGGCCACCTGTCCGTGGGTTGCTGCCTGCGCCTGCTCCAGGGTCTCGCCCCGGCCGAGCCGCTCCCCGAAGGTCCGGTTGCGCGACAGCGGTGAGGCGCAGGTGGCCACCAGATCACCCAGACCGGCGAGGCCGGCGAAGGTGAGCGGGTCGGCGCCGAGGGCGACGCCCAGGCGGGACGTCTCGGCCAGGCCGCGGGTGATCAGCGAGGCCCGGGTGTTGTCGCCGAAGCCCATGCCGGTAGCCATGCCGCACGCCAGCGCGATGACGTTCTTGACCGCGCCGCCGAGCTCGGTGCCGATCACGTCGGCGTTGGTGTAGGGCCGGAAGTACGGCGCGGTGCAGGCGTCCTGCAGGCGCAGGGCCCGCGCCTCGTCCGGGCAGGCGACCACCGTCGCGGTGGGTTGCTCGACCGCGATCTCGTGCGCCAGGTTGGGGCCGGACACCACCGCGACCCGGTCCGGCGAGGCGCCGCAGACCTGGCTGATCACCTGGCTCATGCGCAGCACGGTACCGAGTTCGATGCCCTTCATCAGGCTTACCAGGGTGGCCTGCGGCGGCAGCAGCCCGATCCAGCGGGTCAGGTTCTCCCGCAGGCTCTGCGACGGGATCGCGATGGCCACGATGTCGGCACCGGCCAGCGCCGCGGCGGCGTCATGAGTGGCGGTGAGCCGGGGTGGCAGCGCAATTCCGGGCAGGTAGTCCGGGTTCTCGTGGGTCCGGCTGATCGTCTCGGCCAGCTCCGGCCGCCGGGCCCACAGCACCGTCTCGGTACCGGCGTCCACCAGCACCTTCGCGAATGTGGTTCCCCAGTTGCCGGAACCGAGCACGGCGGCCTTCATGTTCCGGCCGGCCTTCGATAGAACTGCTCCGGAGCCGGCTCGCCGCGCAGCCCGGCGACGCGATCACGCACCGCGACCATGATCCGCTCGGTCATCGCGGCCAGCACCTCGTGGCTGGCCGGTTGGCCGTGGAAGTCCGACAGGTCCACCGGCTCCCCCGCGTCAACGTAGACCCGCGTGCGCGGGATGGGGCGGAGCTTCTTGTGGTAGTAGTCCAAGAAGTGCTGGGCGCCCCACTGGCCGACCGGGATCACCGGTGCTTCCGGCACCATCAGGGCCAGCCGGGCTATGCCGGTCTTGCCCTGCATCGGCCACCAGTCCGGGTCCCGGGTCACCGTTCCTTCCGGATAGATGAGCACCAGCTGTCCCTGCCGCAGCGCCCGCACCGCATGCTCCAGCGCGGTGCCGGCATCGGGCGTACCGCGGTTCACCGGGATCTGGCCGGACCCGCGGATCACCATGCCGACCGGGAACGGCGCCCGGAACAGCGACGCCTTGGCCAAGTACCGCGGCACCCGACCGGCGTCCCAGATGAACCGGCCGAACACGATGGGGTCGGCGTAGGAGATGTGGTTGACCGCGATGATGGCGCCGCCGGAGGCCGGGATGCGCTCGCGGTGCCGCCAGCTGACCTTGAACAGCAGCACGGTCAGCGGGTAGAGCACCACCAAGGCGAACCGCAGGTACGGTCCGACCCCGTCCGATCGCCTGGTGTCCCGCGCTGCCACCGCCGTCCTCCCCACCCGCCGACGCCTCGGCGCTGGGTGCGAGTCTGCCACTGCGCGCCGACATGGCAGCATTGAGCTGGTGGCATGGCGCGTCCTGGTTCCGATCAAGCAATCGGCGGTTGCCAAGAGCCGGTTGCTCGGCGCGACCTCCTCACCGGCCGAACACGCCGAACTGGTGCACGCGATGCAGCTGGACACCTTGGACGCCGTGCTTGCGGTGCTCACCCACCCTCTGGTGTCGGGGCTGGCCGTCGTCGCCGAACAGCTCAGCGTCAGCCTGCCCGCCGGGATCGAGCGGCTGCCCGATGCCGGCGGCGGCTTGAACCCCGCGTTGGCCCGGGCGGCCGCGGAGCTCAGCCGGCGGCATCCGGGCGACGGCACGGTCGCCCTGGTCGGCGATCTGCCCGCCCTGCGACCCGCCGACCTGCTGCAGGCGCTGGGACAGGCCGGCCGGTACGAGCGCAGCTTCGTGCGTGACCTGGCGGGCACCGGGACCACGTTGCTGGCCGCGTCGGCAGGTGTCACGCTCGATCCCCGGTTCGGCCCGGACTCCGCCCGGCGACACGCCGAATCCGGCGCCGTCGAGCTCGCCGCCGCGGTCTCGCTGCGGTCGGACGTCGACTCGCCGGAGGACCTGCGCCAGGTGTTGCAACTGGGCGCCGGGCTGCTCACCGCGCAACTGCGCCTGCGAACCCCGCTGAGCTGAGCCGAACCGAGCTGAGCCGGGCCCGGCTGAGCCGCCGGCCGGCGCTACCCAGCGCCCCCACTGTTCATCCGAGCCGGGCATGATGTCCAGCATGAGCGAGACGCTGGCCGAGACCACCGACACCGACGCTGCGGAGCCCGCGCCGGAACTGCCGGACAACCGCTTCTCCAACCGCGAGCTGTCCTGGCTGAACTACAACGCCCGGGTGCTGGCACAGGCCGAGGATCGCCGGCAGCCACTGCTGGAACGGATGAAGTTCCTGTCCATCTTCGCCAGCAACCTGGACGAGTTCTACATGGTGCGGGTGGCCGGTCTCAAGCGACGGTTGCAGATGGGCCTCGGGGTGCGCTCGGCCGACGGGCTGTCCACCCGCGAGAACCTGATCCACGTCAACGAGCGGGCCCGCGAACTGATGGCCAGGCACGCCGAGTGCTTCCGCTCCGACATTCAACCTGCGTTGGACCGCGAAGGCATCAGGATCGTTCGGTGGGCCGATCTGGAGCCGGCCAAGCAGGCTGAGCTGACGCAGTACTTCCACGCCAAGGTGTTCCCGCTGCTGACCCCGCTGGCCGTCGATCCGGCGCATCCCTTCCCCTACATCTCCGGACTGTCGCTGAACCTCGCGGTGCTGGTGCGCGAACCGGAGTCGGAGCTGAACAAGTTCGCCAGGATCAAGGTGCCCAACAACGTGCCGCGGTTCGTGGTGGTCAGTCAGAACTCGGAGCTGGCCGAGTATCTGCCCATCGAGGACCTGATGGCCGCGCACCTGTCGACCCTGTTTCCCGGCATGCAGATCGTCGAGCACCACCTGTTCCGCGTCACCCGTAACACCGACTTCGAGGTCGAGGAGGACCGCGACGAGGACCTGCTACAGGCGCTGGAGCGCGAGCTCGTCCGACGCCGGTTCGGGCCGGCGGTGCGGTTGGAGGTCGCCGAGGACATCGACGACGAGGTGCTCAACCTGCTGACCAGCGAGATCGACCTGCACCCGGAGGAGGTCGTCAAGGTGCCGGGGCTGCTGGACCTGACCTCGCTCTGGCAGGTCTATGACATCGACCGGCCGGCGTTGAAGGAAAAGGCGTTCGTCCCCGCGACCCACCCGCGCTTCGTGGAGGGCGAGACACCGAAGTCGGTGTTCGCCGTGCTGCGCGAGGGCGACGTGCTGGTGCACCATCCCTACCAGTCGTTCGCCACCAGCACCCAGCGCTTCATCGAGCAGGCGGCGGTGGACCCGAACGTGCTGGCGATCAAGCAGACGCTCTATCGCACCTCCGGTGACTCGCCGATCGTGGACGCGCTGATCGATGCCGCCGAGGCGGGCAAGCAGGTCATGGTGCTGGTCGAGATCAAGGCCCGGTTCGACGAGCAGGCCAACATCAAGTGGGCCAGGGCGCTGGAGCGGGCCGGCTGCCACGTCGTCTACGGCTTCGTCGGTCTGAAGACGCACTGCAAGGTGTCGCTGGTGGTGCGCCAGGAAGCCGGCTCGCTGCGCCGCTACGCCCACATCGGCACCGGCAACTACCACCCCAAGACCGCACGACTGTACGAGGATCTGGGCCTGTTCACTGCGGACGAGCGGATCTGTGCCGATCTGACCGACCTGTTCAACGTGCTGACAGGCTATTCGCGCCAGACCGAGTACCAGACGCTGCTGGTGGCACCGAACAGCCTGCGGCCGGGCCTGCTCGCGCGCATCGAGCGCGAGATCGGGCACGCCGGTCAGGGCCGATCGGCGCACATCCGGATCAAGGTCAACCACCTTGTCGACGAGGCCATCATCGATGCGCTCTACCGGGCCAGCCAGGCGGGGGTCAAGGTGGAGCTGATCGTGCGCACCTTCTGCACCATCCGCGCCGGGGTGCCCGGCCTGAGCGAGAACATCACCGTGCGCTCCATCCTCGGCCGGTTCCTCGAGCACTCCCGGATCTTCTACTTCGCCAACGACGGCGAGCCGGAGTACTGGATCGGCTCCGCCGACATGATGCACCGCAACCTCGATCGGCGCGTCGAGGTGCTGACGCAGGTGACCGGACCGAACACCGAGCACCTGCGCTTCACCCTCGACCTGGCCTTCGCCGCCGACACCGGCGCCTGGGAGTTGCAGCAGGATGACAAGTGGGTTCGCGGCGGTGGTCCGCATCCGGTCGATTACCAGGCCGTGATGCTCAGCGAGCTGACCCGCGGCGAGTGACCGCGCGCACGACGCCGGTGCTGGCCGCCGGCGGTGTGGTGTGGCGGCAGGACCGGTTGGACCTGCTGGTGGCCCTGGTGCATCGGCCACGCTACGACGACTGGACGCTGCCCAAGGGCAAGGTCCGCGACGGTGAGCAACTGGTGGTCGCAGCGATCCGGGAGGTCGCCGAGGAGACCGGTGCGGTCGTCGAGGTGGGCCGCCGGCTGGCTCCGGTGGAGTACCCGATCGGCAACGTGCACAAGCGGGTTTCGCACTGGAGCATGCGTTATGTGGCCGGTGAGCACGAGCCCGGCGACGAGGTGGACGAGATCCGCTGGCTCACTGTCGCAGAGGCGGCACAGCGCCTGACCTATCCGGTCGATCGGGCGGTGCTGGCCGACTTCGCCCGGATCCCCGCCGACACCACCACGGTGGTGCTGCTACGTCATGCCAAGGCCGGCAAGCGGACGCAGTGGCAGGGTGATGACCGGCTCCGGCCGCTGGACAAGATCGGGCGCCGGCACGCGCGCGAGATCGTGCCGGTGCTGGCCGGCTTCGTCCCGCGCCGGGTGCTGGCCGCCGACCGGCTGCGCTGCGAGCAGAGCGTGATACCGGTCGCGACCACGCTGTCGCTGACGGTGCAGTCCGCACCGGAGTTCTCCGACGAGGCGCAGGCGGCGGATCCGGGAGGGACCCTGTCCGCGTTCTGGCGGGTTGCCGGGCAGCCCGGCACCACCGTGATCTGCAGCCAGGGCAGCGCGATTCCGAACCTGCTCGCCGACCTGGAAGTGCCCTCGAGCAGCCTGGACGGCGATTACCCTTCCCGCAAAGGCTCGATCTGGGTACTGTCCGTGATCGAGAACCGCATCGTGGCCGGCGACTATTACCCGCATCCGAATGCCTGACCGGTAGCTCTTATCGCATCGTGAGATCGTAGTATCGACCAATGGGACAGAGCAGCGGCATCGGGGTCATCGACAAGACGGTGGCCATCCTCGCCGCCGCCGCCGGCGGGCCCGCCGGACTGACCGACCTGGTGGCTCGCACCGGCATCCCGCGCGCCACCGCACACAGGCTGGCGGTCGCGTTGGAGGTCCACCGGCTGCTGGTGCGTGATGCCGAGGGACGGTTCCTGCCCGGACCTCGGCTGGCAGAACTGGCCGCAAGCGCTGCAGATCCGCTGATCGAGCGAGCGGGTGAGGTGCTGGCCTGGGTGCGTGACACCAGCGGCGAGAGTGCCCAGCTCTACCGCCGGGACGGCCGGGACCGGGTGTGCGTCGCGGCGGCCGAGCGAACCACCGGCTTGCGAACCACGGTTCCGGTCGGCGCCCGGCTGCCCCTCACCGCG
>DATAKO010000015.1:0-17188 GCA_036261575.1 Jatrophihabitans sp. | reverse complement strand
ATCGAGCGTGGGGTGCCTCCCGCGCGCGGCTCTGATTCGGCCCGGAAGCCCTCAAGCCAGTGCATGATCAGCCCCACATCCGCAGCGGTGGCCGGCGTCGGATTACCGGCTGGGGCCGGGTCGGGCTGGTTCAGCCGATCGAGTTCGAACAGCCGCTGCGCCATGATCAGCTCGGTGTGGGAGCCCCACAGCTGACCGAAGCGCCACGCGAGCGCCCGCTCGCCCGTGACGTCGGGCACCGAGACCCGACGACGGCGCAGCTCTGCCACCAGGGACCCCTCGGTGCCCCCGGGAACCTGTGTGAGCAGCAGACCGTACGGCGGAGTCTGCGAGACCGCGCCGGTGACCTCGCCAGCCGGATCGGTGAACCAGCCCAGAGTGCACGGCTCCTCGCCGAAACGCTGACCGTGGCTGATCGCATCCAGCACCGTCAGCGCGACGGTGTTGCGCACCGGGTCGCGCTCCAGCACGTGCTGCACAGCAGCCTGATAGACCGCGGGATCGCTTGTGAAGGTCCAACCCATGCGCACAACTGTGGCAGCGGGGCCGTGCGGGCGTCGACCGGGTTTCGCGGCCGGCCGAGCGGGAGGCTCAGGAATTTCCAGGCGCGAAGTGGGTACGTTCGTAGTGGAGCAACGTGCAGGTGCCTGAAACCACAGCACCGTGAGCCGCCCGTACACCGGGCAGCCGGAACGAATGGAGTCCGCCGTGAGCAGTCGCACGACCGAGTTGAACGACACCGCGCAGAAGGCGGTGAACCAGGCCGCAGATTCGGCCAAGTCGGCCGGCACCGCCGTATCGGACAATGCAAAGGAAGCCGCCGCGAACGTCGGCGCGGTCGTTGCCGACAACGCGCAGAAGGCAGCGGCATCCGTCGGCTCCGCGGTCGGTGCCGGGGTCGAGGCGCTGGCCGAACGCAGCCGGCGCGCCCGCAAGCAGGCCAAGGCCGAGGCAGAACAGCGCCGCAAGGCCGCCGAGAAGGAACTCGCCGAGCGGCGCAAGCAGGCCAAGAAGCAGTTGAAGAAGACGAGCCGGCGCGCCAAGAAGAAGGGCAACGCCGCCCTGCTCGACTACCGGCAGCAGGCGGCCGACGCCCTTGCTCAAGCCAGCGAGCGTGCCCGACCGAAGCCCAAGCGCAGCAAGAAGAAGACATTCGGTTTGCTCGTGCTGGTAGCGGGCGCCGTCGCCATCGCGGCCAAGAGCGCCAAGGCCCGGATGAGCCAGCCCGGCTCGGACGGTCGCTGACACCACACCGGATATGACGAGGACCCCTGCCGCGGCAGGGGTCCTCGTCAGTGTCAGGACTGCCCGCCCGCCGGATGAGCCGGCCATGCCGCGGCCAGCAGGTCGCGCGTATCGGCCAGCAGTTGCGGCAGCACCCGGGTCTGACCGACCACCGGCATGAAATTCATGTCCCCGATCCAGCGCGGCACCACGTGCTGATGTAGGTGCGCGGCGATTCCGGCACCTCCCGCGCTGCCCTGGTTCACCCCGAGGTTGAAGCCACCTGGCCCGGCCACCGCCCGGATCACCGCCATCGCCTGCTGGGTGAACGCGACCAGCTCGAGGGATTCCTCCGCGGTCAGCTCGGTGTAGTCGGCGATGTGCCGGTACGGGACCACCATGAGGTGGCCGGGGTTGTAGGGATACAGGTTGAGCACCGCGTAGACCGTCCGGCCACGAGCCACGATCAGGCCGTCCTCATCCGAGCGGCCGGGCACGTCACAGAACGGGCAATGCTGCTCGGCGTCGGACTCCGGCTTGCCGGCACCGCCGATGTAGACCATTCGGTGTGGCGTCCACAGCCGCTGGAAAGCGTCCGGAACACCCGGGTACAGCAGCGGGTCCCTCTGCTCGGTGGGCGAATCGTCCCCGGCTGCGGGTACGTCCTCGGTCACCGGGATTCCGGTATCAGGCGCTGCAGGTCCGTCACCGTCGGGGAGTTGTTGGCGCGGCTGGCCACGAAGCCGGTGACCGCTGCCACCGCTGCCGCAACCGGAACGCCGTTGAGCTGCTCACCGTCGCGGAAGCGGAACGAGACGGCACCGGCCTCGGCGTCCTGCGCTCCGGCAATGAGCATGAACGGCACCTTCGCCTGCTGCGCAGTGCGGATCTTCTTCTGCATCCGGTCGGAACCGGCATCCACCTCCACCCGGATGCCGGCCGCCTTGAGCTCGGCCGCGATCCGGTAGAGGTAGTCGATCTGGTCCTCGCTGACCGGGATGCCGACCACCTGCACCGGCGCGAGCCACGCCGGGAAGGCGCCGGCGTAGTGCTCGGTCAGCACACCGATGAACCGCTCGATGGAGCCGAACTTGGCCGAGTGGATCATCACCGGCTGCTTACGGGTGCCGTCAGCGGCCTGGTACTCCAAGCCGAACCGAGCGGGCTGGTTGAAGTCGTACTGGATCGTCGACATCTGCCAGGTACGACCGATCGCGTCACGGGCCTGCACGGACACCTTCGGTCCGTAGAAGGCAGCGCCGCCCGGGTCCGGCACCAGTTCCAGGCCGGATTCGACCGCCACCTGGCGCAGCACCTCGGTGGCGACCTGCCATTCCTCGTCCGAGCCGATGAACTTGTCCGGCTTCGAGTCGTCCCGGGTGGACAGCTCCAGGTAGTAGTCGTTCAGGCCGAAATCGTCGAGCAGGCCCAGGATGAAGTCGAGCAGGTGCTTGATCTCGGCCGGCGCCTGCTCCGGGGTGACGTAGGAGTGCGAGTCGTCCTGGGCGAAGCCGCGTACCCGGGTCAGGCCGTGCACCACTCCGGACAGCTCGTAGCGGTAGACGTGGCCGAACTCGAACAGCCGTAACGGCAGTTCCCGGTACGAGCGCCCCCGCGAGCGGTAGATCAGGTTGTGCATCGGGCAGTTCATCGACTTCAGCCGGTAGTCGCCGCCGTCGACCTCCAACGGCGGGAACATCCCCTCCGCGTAGTAGGGCAGGTGCCCGGAGGTGTGGAACAGCCCCTCCTTGGTGATGTGCGGAGTGCCGACGTAGTCGAAGCCCTCCTGGATGTGCCGCAGCCGGACATAGTCCTCCATCTCGCGCTTGATCACGCCACCCTTGGGGTGAAACACCGGCAGGCCGGACCCGATCTCGTCCGGAAAGCTGAACAGGTCCAGCTCGGTGCCGAGCTTGCGATGGTCGCGCTTGGCGGCCTCCTCCAGCTGCGTCAGGTACGCCTTCAGATCGTCCTTGGACGCCCAGGCCGTGCCGTAAATACGCTGCAGTTGCTCGTTCTTCTGATCGCCGCGCCAGTATGCGGCGGCCGAGCGCATCAGCTTGAACGCCGGGATGCGCCGGGTGGTCGGCAGGTGCGGTCCGCGGCACAGGTCGGTCCAGACCAGGTCCCCGTCGCGATTGAGGTTGTCGTACATGGTCAGGCCGCCGTCACCCACCTGGGACGCCTCCTCCGCGTCGAGCTCGGAGGGAGTGCTGTTGCCGGCGCTTGCTTTCAACCCGATCAGCTCCAGCTTGAACTTCTCGTGCGCCAGCTCCGCCCGGGCCTGGTCATCGGCGATCTCCCGGCGATGAAAGCGCTGCGCTGCCTTGACGATCTCGTTCATCTTCTTCTCGATGGCGACGAGGTCTTCCGGCGTGAACGGCCGCGCGGGCAGGAAGTCGTAGTAGAAACCGTTCTCGATCGGCGGACCGATGCCGAGCAGCGTGTCAGGGAACAGCTCCTGCACGGCCTGAGCCATCACGTGCGCGGTGGAATGCCGCAGCACCGCCAGCCCGTCCGGCTCGCTCAGCGCAACCGGTTCGACCTGCTCCTCCTGCTCGAAGGCCACGTCCAGGTCCCGCAACCGGCCCGCGGCATCGCGCACCACCACCGCGCCGCCCGGGCCGGTCAGCGCGACCCCGGCCACCTCGAGCGCGGTCCGCGGGGTCACCCCGGCCGCCACGAGGACTGGCTGGACGTCGGCTGAGGGTGCGGGGCTCGACACGGACTTCACTCCTGAAACTCTCCGGCTGCGGCCATTTCCGCAGCGCACCCTGCATGCTAGTGCCGTGTCCGGAATGACCCGAGCGACTATCGGCCTGCTGGCGGCAGGTGCCAGCCTGCTGCTGGCGACCGGTTGCCAGCGCGCCTCCAGTACCGGCCGCGCACCGGTCAGCACCACCCCCTCCCAGCGACCGGCCACGACCGCCTCGCACCCGGGCAGCGGCGCGGCCACGCGTGCCACCCCGAGGTCGACCACTACCTCCACGAGCGCGCCCACGACCCCGTCCACCACAGAGCCGCCCGGCCAGTTCAGCATGGCTTTCGCCGGGGATGTGCACTTCATGGAGCGCACCGCCACCCTGCTGGCCCGCGATCCGGCGACCGCCTTCGGCACGAGCGCCCCCGTGCTGTCGCGGGCCGACCTGACCATGGTCAACCTCGAGACGGCGATCGCGGTGGGCGGCCGCCCCGAAGCGAAGTCGTTCACCTTCCAGGCCCCGCCCAGCGCCTTCACCGCACTGCGTGCCGCCGGGGTCGACCTGGTGACCATGGCCAACAACCACGGCGCCGACTACGGCAGTGCCGGCCTGGCACAGACCGAGGCAGCGATTCGCGGCAGTGGCTTTCCGGTTGTCGGCATCGGCGCGTCGGCCGCCCAGGCCTACGCGCCCTATTACCGCACGGTCAACGGGGTGCGCATCGCGGTGGTGGCGGCCAGCCAGGTGCAGGACGAGACGCTGGCGCACTTCTCCGCCGGCCCGGACTCCCCCGGCATCGCGAACGCCTACTCGGATGCGTTCCTGGCAGAGGTGCGGGCAGCGCGGGCGCACGCCGAGGTGGTGATCGCCTACGTGCACTGGGGCACCGAGTACCAGAGTTGCCCGAACGCCGACCAGCAGCAGCTCGCCGGCACCCTGGCTGCAGCCGGCGTGACGGCGATCATCGGCACTCACGCGCACGTGCTGCAGGGTGCCGGCTGGCGACCCGACGGTGCCTACGTCGCGTACGGGCTCGGCAACTACTACTGGTGGCGCTCGTTCGGCAACGACCAGGACGACAACGGTGTGCTGACCCTGACCTTCGCCCGCAACCGGGTGGCGGCCGCCACCTTTCTGCCGTCCCGGCTGGACGCGCAGGGCATCTCACCGCCGGCCACCGGCGCGAGCGCCCAGCGCATCGATGCCGAGTGGGAGCAGCGCCGGCAGCAGTGCACGAACCTGCTGCCGGCGCCACCGCACTGAGCCGGCGGTCAGTCCTCGGAGCTCGCCGCCGGCAGTTTCGCCGCGATCAGATCCATCACGGTCGAGTCGGCCAACGTGGTCACATCGCCGATCTCCCGGTGCTCGGCCACGTCGCGCAGCAGCCGCCGCATGATCTTGCCCGAGCGCGTCTTCGGCAGCTCTGCCACGAGCAGGATCTGCCGCGGCTTGGCGATCGGGCCGATCTCCTTGGCCACGTGGTTGCGCAGCTCGGTGACCAGCTCGTCGCCGCCGTCCTGGCCCTCCTCCGACAGCCTGCTCGCCAGCTCGCCCCGCAGGATCACGAACGCGACGATGCCCTGACCGGTGGTGGGATCGGTGGCCCCCACCACGGCCGCCTCGGCCACCGCCGGATGGGACACCAGCGCCGACTCGACCTCGGTGGTGGAGATGTTGTGTCCGGAAACCAGCATCACATCGTCCACCCGGCCCAGCAGCCACAGGTCGCCGTCGTCGTCCTTCTTCGCCCCGTCCCCGGCGAAGTAGTAGCCCTGATCGGCGAACCGGGACCAGTAGGTTTGCTGGTAGCGGTCGTCGTCGCCCCAGATGCCGCGCAGCATGGACGGCCAGGGCTCGGTCAGAACCAGGAACCCACCGCCGCCGTTGGGTACCGGGTTGCCCTCGCTGTCCACCACGTCGGCCGCGATCCCCGGCAGTGGCCGCATCGCCGAACCGGGCTTGCTGGGCGTGACCCCGGGCAGTGGGCTGATCATCATCGCGCCGGTCTCGGTTTGCCACCAGGTGTCCACCACCGGCGTCCGGTCGCCGCCGATCACCCGGCGGTACCAGATCCACGCCTCCGGGTTGATCGGCTCCCCCACCGAGCCGATCAGGCGCAGCGATGACAGATCGAACTCGGCGGGGATCTCCTCGCCCCACTTCATGAACGTGCGGATCGCGGTGGGCGCCGTGTAGAGCTGGGTGACCCGGTACTTCTGCACGATCTCCCAGAAACGGCCGCGATGCGGCGTGTCCGGTGTGCCCTCGTAGAGCACCACCGTTGCCCGGTTCGAGAGCGGGCCGTAGACGATGTAGGAGTGTCCGGTGACCCAACCGATGTCGGCCGTGCACCAGTACACATCGGTATCCGGCTTCACATCGAAGACGGCGTTGAAGGTGTAGCTGGCCTGCGTCAGATAACCCCCGGTGGTGTGCAGGATGCCTTTCGGCTTTCCGGTGGTGCCCGAGGTGTAGAGGATGAACAGCGGTTGCTCCGCGTCGTGCGCCGGAGCCTGGTGGGTGTCCGGCTGCCGGTCCATCAGCTCGTGCCACCACACATCCCGGCCGTCCTGCCAGGACACCTCGTTGTCGCAGCGGCGGACCACCACGACGTGCTCGACGTTCGTGCCTGGCCTGGCCAGCGCTTCGTCGACGATCGGCTTGAGCGCGGAGGCCTTGCCACGCCGGTACCCGCCGTCGGCGGTGATCACCACCCGTGCGTCCGCGTCGAGCACCCGGTCATAGATCGCCTGGGCCGAGAATCCCCCGAAGATGACGGAATGAACGGCACCGAGCCGGGCACATGCCAGCATCGCGACGACCGCCTCCGGAATCATCGGAAGGTAGATCGCCACCCGGTCGCCCCGGCCCACCCCGAGCTCGGTGAGCCCGTGCGCGGCCTGGGCCACCAACTGCTGCAACTGCGCGTAGCTGATCGAGCGGGAATCGCCCGGTTCGCCCTCGAAATGAATGGCGATCTGCTCGCCGTAGCCTGCCGCCACGTGCCGGTCGACACAGTTCACGCTCGCGTTCAGCGTGCCACCGACGAACCACTTGGCAAAGGGCAACTGCCAGTCCAACACCTGGTGCCACTCGCTGGCCCAGTCCAGCCGGTGTGCTTGGGACTCCCAGAACGCAAGCCGGTCGGCGGCGGCATGCTCGTAGGCGTCCGCGGTGACGTTGGCGGCAGCTGCGAACTCGGCCGGCGGCGGGAACCGCCGCTCCTCGCGGCCGAGATTCGCCAGCGTTTCATTGCTCTGACTCGTATCGGTCATCGACGATCACACCATCGGGAAGACCGGCAGCACCTGCCGCTTGAAGGTGCCCGCCAGCACCCCGGCGAAGGAGGTGTACCAGGCCAAGACCGCGGTGATCAGACCGAGGTAGCCGCCCAGCTTGGTCAAGCCGCTGCTGGCGTTGTACTCGCCGAGGAACAGGAACAAGAACGTCAGCGTCAGCACGCCGAACACCGCGATCAGGGCTCCGTTCGTGCGCAAGGTCGCGACGAACATGTACGCGGTGAAGATCGTCCAACCCAACAGGTAGAAGCCCACCCCGTGACCGGCCGCACCGGCGCTGGCCTTGGTCAGGTCGGTGTGCGCGATCAGGTACCAGAAGGACAGCCAGAACGCGCCGTAGGAGGTGAAGGCCACCGCGCCGAAGGTGTTTCCCTTCACAAACTCCCACATGCCTGCCAGCAGTTGGCTGATCCCGCCGTAGAACAAGGCAAGTCCCAGCACCACCCCCTCGACTGACTTGTCCAGCCAGCCTGCGTTCACGCTGGACAGGAAGAAGGTCGTCATCGCGAACGCGGCCAGGCCCAGCGGTCCCGGATCGGCGAAGCCGCCTCCGAAGACGGATCGGGCCGGTGCCGTTTCGGTAGTTGCCATCGAAGGACTCCTCTGTCGTGACGGGGTTGTCGCAGAAAAGATGGCAGCCTGGGCCACTGAGCGCAGCGGACGGCGTCGGCGATGCGCCGAAGCGGCCGCGCACTTCGCCGGGCGGCAGATGACGCGGCGATGAACGGCAGGTTTCGCGCGCCGAACGGGGTGCCGGCTGAGGTCAGCCCTGCCCGAGCGAACGCAGTTCCCGGCCACGGTCGAGCTCGAGACCCTCCGGGGCGTGCAACCGCACCATCGTCCGCAGCACGTGCGGTGGCCGGTGGCGCTGGGTTGCCAGCGAGACCAGCACCATCACCGAGAACGTCACCGGCACCGCCCACGCGGCAGGCTCGGCCAGCAGCGCGCCCCACCAGCCGTGCCGGGCATGACCGGTGACGGTGATCAGCACCGCGGTTGCCGCCAGCGTGCCGCCGCACAGCAGTCCTGCCAGCGCGCCGATCCAGGTCAGCCGGGTCCACCACACACCGAGCACCAGCAGCGGGCAGAAGGTTGCCGCGGCCAGCGCGAACGCCAGTCCCACCACGGCGGCCAGTCCGAGCCGCTGGCTCGGCAGGCTGAGCAGGTAGGGCACCACCAGCGCGATGACCGCGGCGAGGCGAAACGCGCGCACCGGGTTGGTGCGTGACTTCAGCACGTCCTGCGACAGCACACCCGCGACCGAGACGGTCAGCCCGGATGCGGTGGACAGGAACGCCGCGAAAGCTCCTGCGGTCAGCAGCGCCCCGAGCAGCTCACCGGGCAGCCCTGGCAGCATCCGCTCCGGCAGCAGCAGCACCGTCGCGTCGGTGTGCCCGGTGAGCAGCAGATCCGGCAGGTACTTCCTGCCGAGCGCGCCGTAGATGGTGGGCAGCAGGTAGAACGCGCTGAGCAGCACGATGACGGCCAGCGCGGTGCGCCGGGTGTCCCGGCCATCCGGGTTGGTGTAGAAGCGCACCAGCACGTGCGGCAGCCCCATCGTGCCCAGGCAGATCGCCAGGATCAGCGACAGCGTGGCGTACAGCGGGTGTGGCCGGCCGCTGCCGAACGGGCGTGCCCACGACGTGTTGGTGGTGACCGGCCCGTCCGCCAGCACCGGCAGCAGGTCGCCACGCTGAAGCCGGATCACGGTGCCGGCGCCGAGCTGGTGGCTGCCGGCGGCGACCTGCTGCCGGCCGTGCACCGGTGCGCCGTCCAGCGTCCCGTCGATCGCCAGCGTCGTCGGGACCGGCAGGGTGACCCGTTCTCGGGCCACCACCGTGACCACCTGCGGTTGTGTCGCGCGCGGATAGCCCGTGTCCGCAGCCGTCCGGTTGGCATGCCACACACCGACCAGCACCACTGCCGGGATGAGCAGGGCCACCAGCTTCAGCCAGAACTGGAACGCCTGCGCGAACGTGATGGAACGCATCCCGCCGAAATAGACGGCGACCAGCACCACCAGGCAGACCACCAGGCCGCCCAGCCAGCCCGGCGCACCGGTCAGGGTGGCCAGGGTGAGACCGGCCCCCTGCAGCTGCGGCAGCAGGTACAGCCAGCCGATGACGCCGACCAGGGCGCTGCAGGTGCGCCGCACGACCTGCGAGTCGAGCCTGATCTCGGCGAAGTCGGGCAGCGTGTAGGCGCCTGAGCGGCGCAGCGGCGCAGCAACCAGCGCCAGCAGGATGAGGTAGCCGGCGGTGTAGCCGACCGGATACCACAGCATGTCCAGGCCGTAGACCAGGATCAGCCCGGCAACCCCCAGGTAGGAGGCCGCCGACAGGTACTCGCCGCTGATCGCGGCGGCGTTCCAGCGCGGCGAGACCGCGCGCGATGCCACGTAGAAGTCGCTGGCCCGGTGCGCGCGGCGCAAGCCGAGCGCGCCCACGCCGAGAGTGCAGGTGGCCACCACCGCGACCGCCAGCGCCGGGTAGAGCGCGCTCACCGGCGCCGGACCAGCGTCATGAAGTCGCGTTCGGTGCGCTCGGCACGGCCTACCGCAAGCCACGCCAGCCCGATCAGCGCCGGGTAGATCAGCACCCCCAACACCAGCCAGGCCAGCGGCATGCCGAACAGCCGCGCCCGGCCCAACGCCGGCCGGGCGGCGAAGGCCAGCGCGATCCCGACCAGGCCGAGCAGCGCCGCCCCGCAGATCAGCACCGCCTGCCGCAGCTGGCTCTGCACCAGGGCGCGCACGTAGAGCTCCCCCAGCTTGGTCTGCTCATCTATCTCCTGGGTGGCCGGTCGCACCGGGGACACCGGTCGTCCGGCCAGGCGCGGGTGGCTTATCCGAACCCGGACCGGCGGCAGCTCGCCCGGCTCGCTCATGCCTCGGGCCGGGGCCGGCTGCCGGCCCGCACCAACAGGTCCCGGACCTGCCGGGTGTGCCGTCGGCTGACCGGCAGCACGTGCTCGCCGACCCGCAGGCTGCAGTGACCGTCCGCGATGCGCAGCTCGTCGATGTGCCGAAGCGCGACGAGCGTGCTGCGGTGAATGCGGACGAAGGCGTCCGCCCAGCGCTCCTCCAACACCGCCAGCGGCACCCGGATCAGGTGGCTACCCGACCGGGTGTGCAGCCGCGCGTAGTCACCCTGGGCTTCGACGTAGCGGACCTCCGAGCGCCGGACGAAGCGGGTCACACCGGCCAGCTCGATCGGGATCGACTCGTCATCGCCGGTAGCGCTCTCGCCGCCGGCCTCCGCGATCCGTCGCACCGCCTCGGCCACCCGTGCCTGATGTACCGGTTTCATCAGGTAATCCACCGCTTGCAGGTCGAAGGCGTCCACCGCGTGCGAGTCGTAGGCAGTGACGAAGACGACGTGCGGCCGATCCGCGAAGCGCGCCAGCACCTTCGCCAGCTGCATGCCGTCAAGACCGGGCATCCGGATGTCGCAGAACACCGCGTCGACCGGTTGCAGGTCGAGTTCGCGCAGCGCGCTCACTCCGTCGGCGGCCGAGCGAACCTGCCCCACCCGCGGGTCGGAGCGCAGCAGGAAGGCCAGTTCCTCCCGGGCCGGCGCCTCGTCATCGACCACGAGCACCTGCAGCGGCGCGGGCTGCGGGCGTGACATGGGGCGAGGCTATACCTGACGTGGCCGGCGTGGCAGCAGCTTCAGCCGGCTATCTGCGGGCGAACTTCGGCACCCGGAAGCTCACCTTGGTGCCGGCCCGCGGCGCGGTCTCCACCACCAGGCCGTACTCCTCGCCGTAAAGCTGCCGAAGCCGGGCGTCGACGTTGGCCAGGCCGATCGACTGAGATGCGGCCTCGCCGGCAAGCGCCTGCCGGATCACCTCGGCTTCGGCTCCCACCCCGTCATCCTCGACGCTGATCAGCGCATCCGGTCCCGCATCGACGGCCAGGATCGAGACGGTGCCGGCCTCGGTCTGCCCGCCCAGGCCGTGCCGCACAGCGTTCTCCACCAGCGGCTGCACGACCAGGTAGGGCACTGATACCGACAGCACCTCCGGCGCAACCCGGAGCGAGACCTTCAACCGGTCGCCGAAACGCGCCTGCTCCAGCACCAGGTAGCGCTCGGTGTTGCGCAGTTCCTCGGCCAGCGCGGTGAATTCGCTGCCCCGCCGTAGCGCGTAGCGCGTGAAATCCGCGAACTCGAGCAGCAGCTCGCGTGCCCGGTCGGGATCGGTTCGCACGAAGGAGGCGATCGCGGTCAGGCAGTTGTAGATGAAATGAGGGCTGATCTGTGCCCGCAGCGCGCGCAGCTCGGCTTCCATCAGCTGGCTCTGCCGCGCGTCGACCGCGGCCAGTTCGACCTGGGCCGAGATCCAGGCCGCAACCTCCTCGACCGCGCGTACCAGCGCCGGCGGGCTGGTGGCAGCAAAGGCGAGCAGGGTGCCTACCACCGCGGCGCCGTCCCGGATCGCCGCGATCACCACCGTGCGGTGCGGGCAGGAGGCGTCGCTACAGCGCAGCGCGGGGCCGGCCAGCACCGCGGTGCGGCCGGTGTCCAGCACGCTCGCCGCAAGTTCCAGGGCCGTGTCCGGGTGCGCGTGCCGGCCCGCGCCGTCCCAGGCCAGCAGCTGGCCGCGGTCGGCGAGCGCGACGCCGGTGACGCCGAGCAGGTCGCGCACGTGCCGCACCGCGCCCTCGGCGCCGGCACGGGTCAGGCCCTGCCGCAGCGGCGGCCCGGCGAGGCTGACGGTGTGCACCACGTCGAAGGAGGCGCGTTGCTCGGGCGTGCCGAGCGGGCGGCGCCCCCGGTGCAGCAGCCAGGCCGCGGCGCCCACGACCAGCACGAGCACCGCGAGCACCACCACCCAGCCCGCCACGCCCGCAGCGTACGCACCCGGAGCCGGACTGCCGCCGGACTGCGGCCGGACGGCGGCCGGACGCGACGGAGCTCCGGCCGGGCGAACCGGCCGGAGCTCCGAGCGTGCTGGCGAACCAGCCGCGGACTACTTGGTGTTGACGGTGATCTTGGCGATGCCCACCAGCAGGTTCGGCATCACGGCGCTGGTGTTGAAGGTCTTGTTGAGCAGCCCCGCAGCGTCCGGCGAGATCTCGACCTTGGTGCCTTCCAGGATCGCGGTGTTACCGACGGTCTGCAGTGACTTCAGCGTGGTGCCGTCCAGGTAGAACAGGTAGGCGTGGCTGGCCGCCTGGGTGCCGTTGACGGAGACGTCGCCGTACAGCTTGGACGCACCGGGGTCGATGTCGAAGTTGGTCAGCTCGACCTTGGTGGAGCCGGCGGTGAGCGAGATGCCACTGCCCTGGTGCTGGATGTCGCCCTGCACGAACGGGCTCACCGTGCCCGGCGTGTAGTACGTGACGTGCCCACCGGTGATCGGGAAGCTCAGGGTGCCGTCGGTCAGCTTGGCGGTGCCGGTCACGCCGGGGGTCAGCTTGAGCGTGGTCAGGGCACCGGTGAAACCGGAGTCCAACGTCACCTGGGTCATCTGGCCGGTGAGGTTCTTGATGTCGGCGACCGGCGCCTTCGAGTCCTTCTTGCTGGACGAAGAGCATGCGGTGGTGGTGACCGCGACGGCGGCGAGAGCGGCGATGCCGATCAGGGCCCGGGTGAAAGTGCGCTTCATGATGCAACTCCTCGATGAGGCTCGGTTGAACTGTCGGCAGTCATTCGCCGCACCCACGCGTTCGGGCTGGAAAACAAGGCAAATATGTTGTTAGCCACTGGGCCAATCCGCTGTCGCCGGGGCTCCGAACCGGACCCGCGGCGCAGGTACTAGCGTGGTCGGCAACGGGGGCGGATCCGGCCCCCGCACGAGCAGGCAGGAGCGCAGATCATGGCGATCGCAACGACCAATCCGGCCACCGGCGAGGTGCTACGGACCTTCGACGCGTTGAGCGAGGCCGAGGTCGACCAGCGGCTGGCAGCAGCGGTCGAGGGCTTCGCCGCGCTGAAGCAGACGACGTTCGCGCAGCGAGCGGAATGGATGCGCGCAGCGGCGGACATCCTCGAGTCCGAGGCGGACGACATCGCCACCATGATGACGACCGAGATGGGCAAGACCGTGGCCTCGGCCAAGGCCGAAACGCTCAAGTGTGCCAAGGCGTGCCGCTTCTACGCTGACAACGCAGAGCAGTTCCTGACCGACGAGCTGGTCAACCCGAGCGCGGTCAACGCCACCGATGCCCGGGTGGTCTATCAGCCGCTGGGCCCGGTGCTCGCGGTGATGCCGTGGAACTTCCCGCTCTGGCAGGCGATGCGCTTCGCCGCGCCGGCGTTGATGGCCGGCAACGTGGGGCTGCTCAAGCACGCCTCCAACGTGCCGCAGACCGCGCTGTTCATGGCGGAACTGTTCGATCGGGCGGGCTTCCCGGCCGGCAGCTTCCAGACCCTGCTGATCGGCTCGGACCAGGTGGAGCGGGTGCTGTCCGACAAGCGGGTGGTGGCAGCGACCCTCACCGGCAGCGAAGGCGCGGGCCGATCCATCGCCGCCATCGCCGGTCGCGAGCTGAAGAAGACCGTACTGGAACTCGGCGGCAGCGACGCGTTCGTGGTGATGCCCTCAGCGGACCTGGCCAAGGCCGCCAAGGTCGCCACCACCGCCCGTTGCCAGAACAACGGCCAGTCCTGCATCGCCGCCAAGCGCTTCATCGTGCACAGCGACGTCTACGAGGAGTTCTCCGCCGCCTTCGTCAAGGAGATGTCCGCTCTGGTCGTCGGCGACCCGATGGACGACAACACCGACGTCGGACCGCTGGCCACCGAGCAGGGCCGTGACGATGTGGCCGCACAGGTTGCCGACGCCGTCAGCAAGGGCGCCACCGTGCTCTGCGGCGGACAGGCCCCCGAGCAGGCCGGCTGGTGGTACCCGCCGACCGTGGTTGCCGACCTCACCCCAGAGATGGACATGTACGCACAGGAGGTCTTCGGCCCGGTCGCCGGGCTGTACCGGGTGTCCTCCTACGAGGAGGCGGTGCGGCTGGCCAACGCCACCGACTTCGGCTTGGGTTCCAACGCCTGGACACAGGACGAGGACGAGCGCGCCGCCTTCATCCGTGACCTCGAGGCGGGCGCGGTGTTCATCAACGGCATGACCACCTCGTTCAACGAGTTGCCGTTCGGCGGCGTGAAGACCTCCGGCTACGGCCGGGAGCTGTCCTCGCACGGCATCAAGGAGTTCTGCAACGCCAAGACGGTGTGGACCGGCGACCTCGAGGTGACCCGCACCGGGCAGCACAGCGAGTAGCGATCAGCCTGCAGCCGGGTAGACGACGACCTCGGTCGCCTTGGCGCTGAGCCAGATGGTTCGGCCCGGCTGCAGGCCCAGCTCCGCCACCGCGGCGGGGGTGAGATCGACCAGCGCGCCGGGCTGACCGTCGACCTGCAGCCGCACCCGGTCGGCCAGCAGTTCCAGCCCGCGGACGGTGCCCGACCAGACATTGCGCGCGCTGGTTGCGCTCGGCTCGTGCAGGTGCACCGTGATCGCGCTGGGCGCCAGTGCGGCCAGCACGCTGCCACCGGTGTGCTGATCATCGCCGGTGTGCAGCAGGCCCCCGCCGTCGAGCTGGATCCGGCCCCCTGCCACCGCGAGGCCGGAGTACAGGTTGAGCCCGACCAGACTGGCCACGTACCGGGTCGCCGGCCGGCTGGCCACCTCGGCGGGTGGGCCGGACTGCACCACCCGCCCCTGCTCCACCACGAGCAGCCGGTCGGTGAGCACCATCGCCTCGAGCGGGTCATGCGTGACCACCAGGGTCGGGCCGGCAAAGCTCGACAGATGCTGGGAGAGCTCGCCGCGGACCTGCATCCGGGTCTGCGCGTCCAGCGCGGCCAGCGGCTCGTCCAGCAGCAGCAGGCCGGGCTCGGCGGCCAACGCCCGCGCCAGCGCCACCCGCTGAGCCTGGCCGCCGGACAGCTGAGCCGGCTTGCGCCCGGACAGCTCCGACAGCGCCAGCCTGACCAGCCAGTCGTCGGCCTGCTGACGCGACCGGCGCCGGGACAGCCCCCTGGCTCGGCCGGCGAAGGCGACGTTGTCGCGCACCGTCAGATGCGGAAACAGCCGGTAGTTCTGGAAGACCAGCCCGACCGGTCGCCGTTCGGCGGGCACAAAGGTGGCGCCGGCGTCGTCGAGCACGGAGCCGGCCAGGCTGAGGGTGCCCTCGGCGAGCCCAGCGAGCCCGGCCAGCGTGCGCAGTAGCGTGGTCTTGCCCGCCCCGTTCGGCCCGAGAACGCCCAGCACCTCACCCTCGGCAACCTGGAACCGGGCGCGCAGCTCGAACCCGCCGCGCCGCACCGTGCCGTCGAAGTCGAGGCTCATCGCGCCGACCCCGGACTGAACCTCATCGCGCCGACCCCGGACTGAACCTCATCGCGCCGACCCCGGACGCAGCCACCGCTCCCGCAGCGATGCCAGCACCACTATCGCCACGAACAGCAACACCAGGCTCAGCGCGACCGCAGGCTGCGGGTCGGACTGCAGGTAGTTGTACACCTGCAACGGCATCGTCTGGGTGGTACCGGGAAAGTTGCCGGCGAAGGTGATGGTGGCGCCGAATTCGCCCAGCGCACGAGCCCAGCACAGCACCGCTCCAGCCAGCAGCGAGGGCATGATCATCGGCAACGTCACCCTGCTGAACACGACCAGCCGAGACGCGCCGAGAGTTGCCGCGGCCTCCTCCAGCTCGCGGTCGGCCGAGCGGATCGCGCCCTCCACGGTCACGACCAGGAACGGCATCGCGACGAAGGTCTCGGCCACGATCACCGCGTTGGTGGTGAAAGGCAGCGAGTAGCCGAACCACGACTGCACGAACCGGCCGAACACTCCCGCCCGGGAGAAGCCCTGCAGCAGCGCCAGGCCGCCCACAACCGGCGGCAGCACCAACGGCAGCAACACGATCGCACGCAGCAGGCCGAGACCGGGTAGCCGCACGCGAGCCAGCACCCAGGCCAGCGGCACTCCCAGCAGCACGGACAGACCGGTGGCAGCAGTGGCGCATTCCAGCGACAGGCGCAGCGCAGTCACCCCGCCGGAGCTGGAGAGCAGGTGTGGCAGCCCGCGCCAGGGCGCTCGGATCAGCAGCGCCGCCAGCGGCAACACCAACAGCGCCAGCCCCAGCGTCGCCGGTGCGGCGATCAGCAGTGGTACGCCGGCGCTCCCGGCGGCGACATCGGCGCGGCGCAGCACGCCGGATCAGGGCCTCGCGAAACCGGCCGCGGTGAGTACCGCCTGGCCGTCGGCGGACAGGATGAAGCGCACGAACGCCTGCGCCGCCGCCGGATTCGGCGCATGCGTGAGGGTCGCGATGGGGTACTCGGTGGAGGCATTGACGGCATCGGGAATGGGCACGCCCAGCACCTTGCTGCCGGCCGAGCGGACGTCGGTCACGTAGACGAGACCGGCGTCCACCGCGTTCGATTCCACTTTGAGCAGGGTCGACTTGACGTCGGCCTCCTGGGTCACGGGCGTCACGGACAGCCCGGCGTTGCCGAACACCTGCGCTGCGGTGGCACCGCACGGCACCTGCGGCTGGCACAACGCCACCGACACACCCGGCCGCGCGAGATCGGTCAGGCCGTGCACCTTGCCAGGATTACCCGGTGGTACCGCAATCTCCATCACGTTCTTGACGAAGTCGCTGCCGCCGCTTGCCAGGTGCTGGTCGATCACCTGCTGCAGGTTCTTCGTCGAGGCGGAGGCGAAGACGTCCACGGGAGCGCCATTGATGATCTGTTGCGCCAGCGCCGAGCTGGCGCCGTAGCTGATCCGCACCGTCACCCCGGGGTGTGCCCGCTCGAACTGCCCGATCAAGGTGGTGAAGGCCTCGGTGAGCGAGGCCGCGGCCAACACGGTGACCGTCCCGGTGACCGGCGAGGCCTGGGCGCCGCCAGCGCCGGCCGTGCCGCCTTCGGGGGCCGGACGGGCGGAGCTGCACGCGCTGATCACCGTCGCGGCGACGATCACCGCACCCAACGCGAACCG
>DATAKO010000172.1:0-13056 GCA_036261575.1 Jatrophihabitans sp. | reverse complement strand
GGCACACGATCGTCTCCAGCCCCCACGCCATCCCGCGCCGGGACAGTTTCGCCCGTGGCTCCGCGGCCTTGGTCATATCCTGCCGCCACACGTGCCCGCACCCGGTGCAGCGGTAGCGGCGCAGCGTCACCAGCAGAATGGTCGGCCGCCAGCCGAACGGCTCATGTACAAGCTGGCGGGTCACAGTATCGCGCGGCGCTCCCTCACAACCGCAGCGTCGACACCAGCCATCAGGTTCGAGGACCCGGCACGCCAGCACCGCCCGATCGGGTTCGAGCCGCTGCCCGGTCACGACCAACCCGAGGTCGTCGAGGCGGCAGAACGCGGATAGGTCAGGGCAAGCGAAGGTAGCGTCACGCACGTCGAGGTCTTTCAGATGGCCGGCCTAGGAACCGCCATCATCGGAAGACCTCGACGCCTATCCCCGCACCGACGCGCGAACGCCCGCTACACCGTCAACTGGGATGAGCCACGTTATCTAGGGATCTGATCGTGGCCAGATACCCGCAAAAGTAGCGGCCTTCGCCATCGTCGCATCAAATGCCATCGCGTAGGTCAGCGGAGGGACGAGGAACAGGCATGAAATTTTCCCGCGAGGCCACGGGACTCTCCGTACAATCGCAGGGTGCGCAGCCATTCGGGCGGGGTTCGAGCCGTCGTTGCCGTTATATTGTCGGGTCTGACCGTCCTTTGCAGCGGCTGTTCGTTTGCCAAGAGGTCGCCCGCGCCGGCGTGCTGGGCGTGCCCAAACCAGTCGGCGAAAGCGGCGTCTACGGTGTCGGTGCAGCAGTGGCTAGGCTCTGGCATCGCCTACATCGCCCACCGCGGCGGGGACGCCGACTGGCCGGAGGACACGGCCTTCGCCTACTCCGAGGCTGCGGCCTGGAACCCCAGGCTGGCCCTGGAGGTATCGGTTTGGCCGACGCTGGATGGCATCTGGGTCGTGTCCGAGGATGGCACTACCGGGCGGGTGTTCGACCACGACTACGACATCTCGAAGACTCGCTGGTCCACCTTGGCCACTCTGCGCACCCGCAAGGGCGGCTACCCGATGATGCGCCTGATCGAGGACGTCCTCGACAAGTACGGCCAAGACCGGGTCCTCTTCATCGACGACAAGCCGAGCGTCGCATTGAACTCGTTTTTCAACACGTTGAAGCCCTACAACGGCCAGAGCCGCTTCGTGATCAAAAGCTACTGGAAGGACGCCATCATGCCGCCGGCGGCCCACGACCACGGGTACAAGACCTGGGGCTACTACTATGGCCAGGACATGCCCAGTTTCGCCAGCACGCAGTCCCGCTTCGATCTGCTCGGGCTCGACTATGCCGCGCCGGCGTCGGCCTTCGCCACCATGAAGGCCACTGGTAAACCGGTGATCGCACACGTCATCGCTGACCAGAAGGCGGCCCAGACGGTCATCGGTTACGACGTGGCCGGAATGATGGTCTCGGGGGTCCGCCAGGTCGTACCGGCCGGCTGATGTAAACCGCAGAGGCCTGAGCCGATCAACTACCGGCCGGCCGGTATCGCTGGTGGTGGATGGTTTCGCCGCGCTCCAACATCGCGATGAACTCGACCAGCCGGCGAGTACGCGTCTCGGGCCGCTTCGCCTGGTTGAGCCGGTAGGTGATGGCGTACCGGTTCTGCGAGGTGAGCACCTGCCAGTGCTGCCGGGCGCGCGGGCTGGCGGCCAGTGCCGCGGCCAGGTCCCCGGGCAGCTCGTTGGCCGCCGGACCGGCGTACGCGGCATCCCAGCGACCGTCGGCCTTGGCCGCCTCGACCGCGGCCAGCCCGGCCGGCGCCATCAGGCCCGCCTCGAGCAACCGGGCCACGTGGCCGACGTTGCGCCGCGACCAGGCCGACCTGGGTCGGCGCGGCGTGAAGCGTTGCCGCATGCTCTGCTGGTCCCGCCTGGCCACCTGGCCGTCGATCCACCCGAAGCACAGCGCGTGATCGAGCGCCTCGGCATAGGTCAGCTCGGTGACCCGGCCCCCCTTCTTGCTCAGCACCAGCCAGACGCCCGGCGATTGCTGGTGGTTGTCGGTCAGCCAGTCGCGCCAGCCGGCCGCATCGGCCAGCAACAACTCCGGTAACTCGATCGGCACGTCGGTCCTCCCCTGAACAGCGTGCTGGCTGGCGCCAGCATGCCGGAACCTGGCGCGTGGCACCTGCTGTCGCGCAGAATCCGGGAATGTCCGAGAACCTAGCGACAGCCACCGACATCGCCGCCGCCGTGCGAGCCGGTCAGCTGAACGCCGCGCAGGTGACCGAAGCCGCATTGACCAGGATCGCCACCCGTGATGCGAGCCTGGGCGCGTTCCAGCTGGTACGCGCCGAGGCCGCCCGGGCCGAAGCCCGACAACTCGACGCGCACCCGGAGCTGGCGCGGCTGCCGCTGGCCGGGGTGCCGGTAGCGATCAAGGACAACATCGCCGTGGCAGGCGAGCCGATGCGCAGCGGCTCGACCGCCACAGCTGCGGCGCCACAACCTGCCGATCACGAGGTGGTACGCCGGCTTCGCCAGGCCGGCGCGGTCATCGTCGGCATCACCCGGCTGCCCGAGCTGGCCGTCTTCGGCACCACCGATTCGGCCTTCGGCATCACTCGCAATCCATGGCGGCCGGCGCACACGCCGGGCGGCTCGTCCGGTGGTTCGGCGGCCGCGGTCGCGGCGGGCATGGTGCCGCTGGCGCACGCCAATGACGGCATGGGCTCGATCCGGATCCCGGCCGCCTGCTGCGGCCTGGTGGGCATCAAGCCCGGCCGTAGTGTGGTGCCGGCCGGGATCGGCACTGACGACTGGGGTGGCCTGGCCGAGAACGGACCGCTGGCCACCACCGTGGCAGACGCCGCGCTGATGCTGTCGGTGCTGGCCGGTCGGCCGGAGCTGGCAGCGCCGGCCGAGCCGGGCCGGCTTCGGATCGCGGTCTCGGTGCGGGTGCCGGCGACCGGCGTCCCGCTGCACCGGGCCTGGCGCGCCGCCGCACTGAGCACCGCGGATCTGTTGCGCGGCAGCGGTCACACGGTGGTCTCGGCGGACCCGCCCTACGGCCAGCTGCTTGCACTGTCCGAGCTCGCCCGCTGGACCACCGGTACCGCGGCCGACGCCGACCGGGTGCTGCAGCCGGAGCGTCTGGCCCGACGCACCCGGCGGCATGCGGCGCTCGGCCAGAACCTGCGCCGGCTCGGCCTGCCGCGGGAGGCCGGCCGGCAACGCTGGCAGGCCACGGCCGAGCGCTTCTTCGCCGAGCATGACGTGTTGATCACCCCGGCGCTGGCCCAGCCACCGGTGCCGGCGCATGCCTGGGCTGAGCGAGGCTGGAGCTCGAACCTGATCAGCAACCTGCGCTACGCCCCGTTCGCCGCGCCCTGGAACCTGGCCGGCTGGCCGGCGATGAGCGTGCCGGCCGGCCTCGACCCGGACGGGCTGCCGCTGGCCGCGCAGCTGGTCGCGCGCCCCGGCGGCGAGGCGATCCTGCTAGGTCTGGCCGCCGAGCTGGAACGACTGCGGCCGTGGCCGCGTACCGCTCCGGCCGGCACCAGCTCAGTTGGCTAGCACCGCCTGCAGCACCGGACCGAGCACGGTGTCCAGGAGCTGGGCGCACCAGTCCAGCAGCGGCTGATCGCGGAGCGGCTCGCCGCCGAACTTGGCGACGGTGAACGTGCCGTCCTTGTTGAGCACTCCCTTGGGACGGGCCGCGGCCATGGTCGAGACCGCCGCCTTGTACAGCGTCTTGTCGTACATCCGCTGCAGCCGGAGCTGGGCCGATTCCGGCAGCAGCACCGGGGAGAACCGGACCGACTGCCCCTGCAGCGAGACGTCGGTGATGCCGTAGCGGCGGCACACCACCTTGAACCGGGCCACCGCCAGCAGGTTCTCCACCTCCGGCGGCAGCGGGCCGAACCGGTCCAGCATCTCCAGCCGGACCTCGTCCACCTGCGCGTTCGTGGTGGCCGCGGCCAGCGACCGGTACGCCTCCAGCCGCAACCGCTCGCCGGGCAGGTAGTCCTGCGGCAGGTTCGCGTTGACCGGCAGGTCCACCTTGACCTCGGCCACGGCATCGGGCTGGGCCTCGCCGCCGGCTGCCCGGTATTCGGCCACCGCCTCTCCCACCAGCCGGACGTAGAGGTCGAAGCCGACGCCGGCGATGTGACCGGACTGCTCACCGCCGAGCAGGTTGCCCGCGCCGCGGATCTCCAGGTCCTTCATGGCGACCTGCATGCCGGCGCCGAGCTCGGTGTGCTGGGCGATGGTCGCCAGCCGGTCGTGCGCCAGCTCGGTCAGCGGCTTCTCCGGCGGGTACAGGAAGTATGCGTAGCCGCGCTCCCGGGCGCGCCCGACCCGACCGCGCATCTGGTGCAGCTGGGACAGCCCGAAGGTGTCGGCCCGGTCCACGATCAGGGTGTTCGCATTGGGGATGTCCAGCCCGGACTCGACGATGGTGGTGGACACCAGCACGTCGTACTCGTTCTGCCAGAAGCCGACCATGATCTTCTCCAGCGCGTCCTGGCCCATCTGGCCGTGCGCCACCGCGATCCGGGCCTCGGGCACCAGCTCGGCCAGCTTGGCCGCGGTCCGGTTGATCGACTCGACCCGGTTGTGGATGAAGAACACCTGGCCGTCGCGGAGCAGCTCACGCCGGATCGCGGCCGAGATCTGGCGCGGGTCATAGGCGCCGACGAAGGTCAGGATCGGGTGCCGCTCCTCCGGCGGGGTGAGGATGGTGGTCATCTCCCGGATGCCGGTCAGCGACATCTCCAAGGTGCGCGGGATCGGGGTCGCAGACATGGTCAGCACATCCACCGCGGTGCGCATGGACTTCAGGTATTCCTTGTGTTCGACGCCGAATCGCTGCTCCTCGTCGACGATCACCAGGCCCAGGTTCTTGAACCGGACGGTCTGCTGCAGCAACCGGTGCGTGCCGATCACGATGTCGACGCTGCCGTCGGCCACCCCGGCCATGATCTGGTCGACCTCGGCGTTGTGGGTGAATCGAGAAAGTTCTTTGATTGTCACGGGGAACTGGTTCATCCGGCCGGTGAAGGTCTGAATGTGCTGGTGGGCCAGCAGGGTGGTCGGCACCAGCACCGCGACCTGCTTGCCGTCCTGCACCGCCTTGAACGCGGCCCGGACCGCAACCTCGGTCTTGCCGTAGCCGACGTCACCGCAGATGACCCGGTCCATCGGCAGCTCCTTCTCCATGTCGGCCTTGACCTCGTCGATGGCGGCCAACTGATCGGGTGTCTCGATATAGGGAAAGGCGTCCTCCAGCTCGCGCTGCCAGGGCGTGTCCGGCCCGAACGCGTGGCCCTTGGTGGCCATCCGGGCCGAGTACAACCGGATCAGCTCGGCCGCGATCTCCTTGACCGCCTTGCGCGCGCGACCCTTCGTCTTGGCCCAGTCGGCACCGCCCAGCCGCGACAGCGACGGGGCCTCGCCGCCCACGTACTTGGTGACCTGGTCGAGGGAGTCGGTGGGTACGAACAGCCGGTCGCCGGGCTGGCCCTTCTTGGCCGGGACGTACTCGATGATCAGGTACTCCCGCTCACCGCCGTTGACCGTCCGCCGCACCATCTCCACGTAACGGCCGACGCCGTGCTGTTCGTGCACCACGTAGTCGCCGGCGGCCAGCTGGATCGGATCGATCGCGTTACGCCGCCGGGACGGCATCCGGGACTTGTCCAGCGCCGCCGTGCCGCGCTGGCCGGTCAGGTCGGCCTCGGTCAGCACCGCGAGCTTCAACTCGGTGGAGATCAGACCGGAAGTCAGGCAGCCGGTGGTGACCGCCACGAGGTTCGGCTCCAGCGCGTCGATGCCAGCCACTTCGCGGGCGGCCAGCTCCGCCCCGCGCAGCCGCTCCAGCGCGCGGTCGGCGGTGCCGTGCCCGTCGAAGACCAGCGCGATCCGCCAGCCGGCACGCTGCCAGCCGGCCAGGTCCGTCAGCAGCGCCTCGGTGTCTCCGCGATAGGTCGGTGCCGCCTCGAACGAGGAGGTCACCGCGGTCTCGCCGTCTGCGAGCAGGTCGCCGTCACTGCTGAACGGGGAGATGGTCCACCACGGCAGGCCGAGCTCGCGGGCGGTCGCGGCGGTGTCGCCCAGCGTCTGCAGCGACGCCGCGCCCAGATCCACCGGCGCCTGGCCGCCGCCGGCCGCCGCTGCCCACGATGCGGCGAGGAACTCCTCGGAGGTGGCCACCAGATCCGCCGCCCGGGCGCGCACCTTCTCCGGGTCGCACACGATGACGTGGGTGCCGGCCGGAAACTCGTGCAGCACCAGTTGCAGCTCGTCCACCAGCACCGGCGCCAGCGACTCCATTCCTTCCACCTGCTGGCCGAGGCTGATCGGCTCCAGCAGCTCACCCAGCTCCGGGTGCTCGGTCAGCAGCTGGGCCGCGCGCGCCCGCACCTGCTCGGTCAGCATCAGCTCGCGGCAGGGCGGCGCCCACACGCCGTTGGGCGCGATCTCCAGCGAGCGCTGGTCGGCCACCTTGAAGTAGCGGATCTCCTCGATCTCGTCGCCCCAGAATTCCACCCGAAGCGGGTGTTCCTCGGTCGGCGGGAAGATGTCCAGGATCCCGCCACGGACAGCGAAATCGCCGCGCTTCTCCACCAGTTCGGTGCGCGCGTAGCCGGCGGCGACCAGGGCGGCGACGATGTCGTCGAGTTCCTTGCCACTGTCTCCGATCGCCAGGCTGACCGGCTCCAGGTCGCCCAGGCCGGGCACCTGCGGCTGCAGCACCGAGCGCACCGGGGCGACCACCACCTGCAGTGGGCCGGTCGAAGGATCGGCCGGGTCAGGGTGCCGCAACCGGCGCAGCACGGCCAGCCGCCGGCCGATGGTGTCGGCCCGGGGGGAGAGCCGCTCGTGCGGCAGCGTCTCCCAGCCGGGGTAGAGCGCCACGGTGTCCGCGGGCAGCAGCGAATCCAGCGACTGCTGCAGGTCTTCGGCCTCGCGTTGGGTGGAGGTGACCGCCAGCACGGTGCGGCCGGTGCCGGCCAGCGCAGCGATCGCCAGCGGCCGTACTGCGTCGGGACCGGCCACCGACAGCGCGGGCGTGCCGACGTTGGCGAGCATGGTGGCCAGGGCGGGATCGGCGGCGGTTTCGGGGATCAGACCGGTCAGGCTCATTACAGCGTAGGTCCTTCAGGGCAGCACGAAAGTCCCCGCTCCGGAATGGGCGGGAACGTCCAGGATACGACTCTGGCTGCTCGGCGGCTCAGCCTCAGTCCTCCAAACAGAAGGCCCTATCCTGCAATCCATTAGCCCTGATGAACACTCTGAGCGAGAAGTTGGCTACTCCGTGAAGGCGATCATTCACGCGGAGAAGCAGGTCGATCACACTAAGTGAGTAGACCGATTCTCCATTCCGCATCGCACACCTAACGCCGCAATCATCGTTGTGATTTCCGTGTTCGACCCACTACAGTTGGCGCCAACGACACGGGGAGACGGACCATGAATAACACTGCAGGTATATCCAGCCGAGGACTTTGCCTGGCTTCGGGCGTTGTCCTTTCGGGGGCCATCGTGGTCCTCGCCAGTGCAGGGACCGCAGCAGCCGCTTCGAGCTCGGCTTACCCGCCGGCCCCGAGCTGCACCGTTTCCGGGACCTCGAGCGGTTCGTCGACATCAGTGACCGGCACCGGATGGGGTGCGAACACTCCGGTCACGGTGAAGGGCTCCAACGGTTCCATCGGGACGATCAACGCCAATTCCAGCGGCGGCTTTACGCTATCGCTCGGCGGCAACAGTGGCTCGATCACCGCTAGCAGCGCCACCTGTTCTGATGGAGCTTCGGTCGAGGCCGCTGCGGCCACGAATTCAGTGCGCTCGACCTCAGGCGGCGGTAGCCTGGCCTACACCGGCATGCAGATCACCGGGTTGCTGGCCGCGGGGGGGCTGCTCATCGGTGGTGGTTCGGCCCTGATGATCCAGAGCCGGCGTCGCAAGAGCGCTTCGAACACAGCGTCCTGATCTCCGCCGGCCGGACGGCGGGCGTCGCACCGGACCGACTTCTAGGTGGGGCTTCGTGAGCACTCCAGGCGACGCGACCAACCGTCCTCGCGGGATCGTGCGATCGATCTGGCTGATCGTTCTGGGTGTTTTGCTGTTGGCAGTGCTCTGGCTGGCCATCACCGCCGTCCTGGCTCGGGAACGCGTCGCCACTGTTCACCGTGCCGTCTCTGCGCTGCGGACGGCGGTGGACAACAACGATGTCCCCGCAGCCCAGTCCGACGCGAAGCAGGCGGCAGCGGCGGCGCACTCGGCTCACCGACTCACCACCGGTCCGGCCTGGTGGGCAGCCAGCCAAGTGCCCTGGCTGGGTCGGCCGGCCGAGACCGCACGTGTCTGCGCCGAACAGACCGACGTGCTCGGGCGGCAGGTGCTGATCCCGCTGGCCCAGATCGGTGACAAGGTCACTCTGTCCAAGCTGGTTGATCACGGCAGGATCGAGCTCACGCCGTTACTCGAGGCGCGTCCGGTTTTGGACGGGGCCGCGAGCGCACTGCACCGCAGCACGCAGCGAATCGACATGCTGCCGCATCACACCTGGCTGCCCTTGCTGGACAGCGCGCGGACGACCCTGCAGACCAGCCTGACCAAGTTGTCCCGTCAGCTGACTCCTCTCAGCCAAGCGGCGGATGTGCTCCCCGAAATGCTCGGTCAGTCCGGCACCAAGCGATATTTCGTGGGCCTGGAGAACGAAGCTGAGTCACGTGGGGTGGGCGGTATCCCCGGCGCGTTTGCCATCGTCACCGCCAGCAACGGCAAGATCGCGTTCCAGGAGTTCGAGAGCGACACGACCCTGGCCAAGGTCCGGACCGGCTTGAATTTGGGCGCCCAGTACGCGGCGCTCTACCGGTCGGCCGACCCGACTAACGTCTACCCGAACTCCACCATCAGTCCCGATTTCAGCAACGCGGCCCGGATCTGGGCCGCGATGTGGCAGAAGTACAGCGGACAGGCCGTCGACGGTGCAATGGCCATCGATCCGACTGCCATCAGCTATCTGCTCAAGGTGACCGGGCCGGCCAAGCTCGCCGACGGTACCCAGGTGACGGCAGACAACGTGGTAAGCCTCACCCAGAAGTCGCTGTATCAGAGCTACCCCGACACGACCGCCCGCAAGCGCTACCTCCTCAGCATCGCCGATGCCATCTCGCTTCGACTCCTACAGGCCCACGGCAGTACCTCCCTGGTCCGCGCCATCGCTCGCGGCGCGAGTGAACGAAGGGTGCTCGTCTGGAGCGCGGACCCTCAGATCGAACGCCGCCTGGCCGCCTTCCCGATCGCCGGCGGCCTCAGCTCCCCGAGCGGCTACTACGCCGGATTCGTAACGGTGAACGCAACTGGCGGCAAGCTCGATTACTACATCGTCCGAGACATGGACTACCGCCGCACCGGCTGCAGCACGTCCGTTGTCAGCACGAGCACCTTCACCCTGACCAATGCGGTCCCGCCCGGACCGTTGCCCTCGTACGTGACCATCCGGGCCGACAACCCGAGCGGCGCGGTACGACCTGGAGACAACCGAGTTCTGCTCAGCTACTACGGCACGCCCGGCTCGCGAATCACCGCGCTGACCATCGACGGCCAAGCTCAGTTGGTCGCCCAGACCGCGGAAAACGGGCTGGCGCTGGTCATCGTGCCGGTCGAACTGCCGCGCGGCCACAGCGTGAAAGTCGTGGTGACCGCGAGCGAGCCGGCTCAGCCTCCAGATGCCGGCACCACGATACTGCGGCAGCCAGCGGCACAGCCAGTGCGCATCAGCGAGACCCTGCCGGCCTGCCGATGATCAGCTAAGCGAAGCAGCTCGCGCGATCTGGACGGTCAACGCTTCTTTGAGCATGGTGCTGGAAGTGTGGACTGTGTACGGCAGGTAGAAGACTGTCACGCCGAGCGGAGCGAATTCCCGTTCGAGCTTGTCGCCCTTGGGTGTTCCCCGCCAGTCATCGCCCTTGATGATGACGTCGAAGCGGAGGCGCTCCCACATCTCCAGCTTGCTCGGCACGTCCTCCTCGACGGCCTCGTCGACGTAGCGGATGCTGCGGACGATCTCCAGCCGTTCGGCCAGCGGCACGACGGGAGATTTGCCTTTGGCGGCAAAGGACATCTCGTCGGACACGACGCCTGCGATCAAGTAGTCGCAGGCCAGGCGCGAATTGCGCAAGATGTTGAGATGGCCGATGTGGAATAGGTCATACACCCCGGGGGCGTAACCGACGCGGCCAGGCCGAGCCGTTTCGGAGATCTCCTGTGCGCCGTCCATACTTCCCCCGTTCCGCCCCCCCGCATGCAGCCGGTGTTAAAGTTACCCAACAAAGCGTGGGTTGTCACACGAGTCCGGGGTTTGCAGCGGACTGAGACACCGGGGGCCGCGCTCAGGACGAAAAGCGAGAAGCCATGACCGAAGTCTGGATGGTCTGCGGGGGCGCCGGATACATCGGGTCACACGTGGTGCGAAGCCTGCAGGCGGCTGGTGTCGACGCCGTCGTTCTCGACGATCTCAGCACCGGCCGGGCCGACCGGGTGCAGGCGCCACTGATTGTCGGGGATATCGCCGATTCGGCTTTGGTCGCAGACGTGTTACGCGATCACAGCGTGAGCGGCGTCATCCATCTGGCCGCCGACAAACAGGTCGAGGAATCGGTTCGGCAACCGCTTCAGTACTACCGCCGAAACGTCAGCAACCTGATCCGCCTGCTCGAGGCCATGGCTGCTGCGACGGTCAATAAGCTGGTGTTCTCTTCCAGCGCAGCCGTCTACGGCATGGTCGAGGGCGACCGGATCGCCGAGGACGGACCGACCACACCGATCAATCCTTACGGCGAGACCAAGCTCGTCGGCGAGTGGCTGATCCGCGACCAGGCCCGGGCGACCGGACTGCGCTACGCTGCCCTGCGCTACTTCAACGTGGTCGGGGCCGACCCAGTCGAGTTGGCCGACATCGGCGGTACCAACCTCGTCCCCCGGGTCTTTGCGGCGCTCAAGCGGGGTGACCGTCCGACTATTTTCGGCGACGACTACCCCACGCCCGACGGCACCGGTGTCCGCGACTACATCCACGTTGCCGACCTGGCCGACGCCCACGTCGCCGCCATAGGTTGTCTCGACGAGCCCGGGGCCGGCCACGTGTTCAACGTCGGATGCGGGCGGGGATACTCGGTCCGCGAAGTGATCGACATGATCGCGGATGTCACCGGCCGGCCGATCGTCTCCCGTGTCCTACCTCGACGGCCCGGGGATCCGGCCAACGTGGTGGCCGACGTCGAGCGCATCACCTCGGTACTGGGCTGGCGGGCCCGACACGATCTGCGATCCATGATCGAATCCGCGGCGCGCGCTGACCAGCAGAACTCAGCCGTAGCCGAGATCGGCTGACCAGTAGAACCGGCCGATCCGGTTCGAAAGGAACCAGCATGCAGGAGTGCTCGGACGCTGCGAAGACGGCAACGGCCTCGACGGCGACCTCGCGGTACGCCGTCGCTCGAGCGCGGCTCGGCTCGGCCCAGAAGTCGACAAAATCCGTACCGGCCTACCTGCGCTACGTCAACCGCAAGGCTGGCGGCCGACTTGCCGCGGCGGCGTACGCCCTTGACCTGACTCCTAGCCAGGTCACCGGGCTCAGTCTGCTGTCGTCCGTGGCCGGCATCACCGTGCTCGTCGTCGGCCGTGCCGTCGTAGTAGTCGGCATCGTGGTCACCGTCCTGATGCTGCTTGGCTATGCCCTGGATTCCGCCGACGGCCAGTTGGCCCGGGTTCGCGGCGGTGGCACCAAGTCCGGTGAGTGGCTGGACCACGTGACCGATGCCGCCAAACTCAGCTTCCTGCATTGCGCCGTGCTGATCTCGATCGTGCGGTACTTCGACGTCAGCCGGCTCGTCATCGCGCTACCAGTCGTATTTCTGATTGCCAACGTGACTCAGTTTTTCGGGATGATGATGCGCGACGCTCTGTTGCCGCCGCCTCCGAAAGCGGGCGGAGCGGAGCCACGGCGGGCCGGAGCGGGGCTGGGAAAGAGCCTGCTGCTGCTTCCCCTTGACCACGGGACCTTGGGACTGGCCTTTCTCACCCTTGGATGGCATCCGGTTTTCCTGACGTGTTACGGGTTCCTGGCCGCCTGTACTGCCTTGTTCGCCGGCCATTCGTTGACCAAGGCCTACCAGACGCTCAAGCAGTACGACACCGCGGCGAAGGCGGCATGAGCATTCAGCCGACCGCCACCGCCGGCCCAGCAGCTGACTCGCTGACCGGGATGGCCCGCAACGGCGTGTTCGCCATGGCCGGGACCGGCGCGGGCTCCGTCCTCGGCTTCGTCCTGACCCTGGTTGTGACCCGCGGTCTGTCCACCACCATGGCGGGCCAGTTCTTCAGCGCCACAGCCGTGTTCATCGTGTTGCAGACGGTGCTTTCGTTCGGTGTCGGCGCCGGCCTGGTGCGGTTCGTACCGCGGTTCCAAGCGCTCGGCCGGCACAACGACGTGCCGGCGCTCATGGCGGCGGCAACCGTCCCGGTCGCCGTACTAGGCGTGCTCGGCAGCATCGGGCTGTGGTTCGCCGCGCCCGTCCTGGCACACCACATCGGTCACGACAACCCGCAGGCTGCCTTGAGCAGTTTCCGCGTGCTGGCCCTGTTGTTCCTGCCTGGCGCCCTCGAGGTGGCGGTGGTCGAAGGAACCCGGGCCATCGGCAGCGTGCGCAACTACGTTCTGTTGCAACAACTCGGAATTCCAGCGGCCAGACCTTTACTCGTTGGACTGAGTCTGGCCGTGGGCGCCCCGCTCTGGGTCGTGGTGCTGGCCTGGATGCTCCCGTTGGTGATCGCCCTGATGCTGGCGGCTGCGGTCGTCGGTTCCTTCTTGCACCGTCACTACGGACGCCGAATGGTCTGGCCGAAGCGGTCATGCTCGGTCTCGGACATCGCGCGTGAGTATTGGGCGTTCACCGGGGCTCGCGGAGTCTCGAGCGTGATGGAGATCCTGCTGAACTGGCTCGACGTGCTACTGGTGGCGACGCTGGTCTCGGCCGGGCAAGCCGCCATCTACGCGGCGG
>DATAKO010000169.1:0-5480 GCA_036261575.1 Jatrophihabitans sp. | reverse complement strand
GCCGCAAGGGTGATTATGTTGACCTACGCCGACACCGACGTCGGCGCGATGGAGCGCGTCGGTCACCAGATCTCCTTAAGGTGCTTGCGTTCAATCAAGCGGCAGTCTGCCGGTCGCTACCACTAACAGTGGCCAGGCTGTCGCGCGGCACTAGGCCCTAGCCACTTATGCGCGGCCTGATCTGACCGGGTGCCGTCACACTGCGATCGTCAAGGCGATTTCCGACTGGCTCGACAACGCCGGGGTCACCGATCGTCCGGACGAGGACTGGCTGATCTGGAGGTCGTCACCCGGACGCCTCGGGCCGGTGGCAGACCGCTTCCACGTTGTTGCCGTCCGGGTCGCGCACGAAAACCGCGAAGTAGTCCGGGTGGTATTCCGGCCAGCGGCGCGGCTTGTACAAGATCTCGGCCCCCAACCCCTCGGCGGCGTGAAAGAACCGTTCCACCGCAGCATGATCGGCGGCCTGGAACGCGATGTGCGTCTCGCGGAACCCTGTGCCGGTCTGCTGCGGACCGATCCAGAACTGGGGCTGCCCGGGCACCCCGTAGCCGATGGCGGCGTCATCGAACTCGAGCACCCGCGAGAGGCTGAGCGTCTCCAGCACCGTGTCGTAGAAGCGCGCGCTCGCGCCGACGTCGGCCACCTGGATCTGAAGATGATCGATCATCGTCCCAGTCTGCGCGGCCGCCTACCCCGACGGCAGAGGCCTTTGGCCCTCGCGGCCAGAGCGCGGCAAGCGCGAGGCGGGCAGGTCTTGTATGCCGCTCCGTACCGTACTAGCGTTTTGCCCGTACGGCACCAATTCGGTGTTTAGCCCCGAAAGACAGGCAGTGAGCCATGCAGGAGTTCGAACAGCAACCATTTCGCGCACGGCCTGCCGGCATGGAGCGCCGCCAGTTCCTGCGGCTCGCCGGCGCCGCCGGTGCCGGCCTGCTCGGCGCCTCGACACTGGTTCGGCCGACCCAGGCCTGGGCCGAGACCATGGACGCAATCACTCTGGGCGATCGGATAAATCAGCTGGCGCTGGCCTATCACGGTCCGAACTACAACTGGGCGGAGAACTGCCAAGCCGCCCAGTTCTGGGCCGAGCGCGCGGCCGGCCTGAGCGACTCCCAGGTACAGACGTACAGCACCGCCATCGCGGCCTACCACGCCAGTGCCATCGTGTCGAAAGACATGAGTACCGCGCCAGCAGGTTCCTTCTCCTACTACAACGCCTCCTCGGCAGGGCACGTCGTCACCAACATCGGTAACGGCTACTGCATCAACACCTCGCCGCAGTCGGACGGAACCCACTACTACGACTTCGGCCACGGGCTCTACATCAGCCGGCTCGCTGACTACAAGGTCGGTCCCTACCTCGGCTGGTCACACAAGAACGGCGTCAATCCACAGATCCCGGTGCAGACCTGGTCGCCCAACGGAAGCGGCGGTGGCAGCACCTGGGCCTGGAACGCGCCGGACGCGGCGACGCAGAAGCGCATCCAGCAGGACCTGACCAACCGCAACCGGTACTCCGGGCCGATCGACGGTGCCTGGGGAGTGAACTCGATCAAGGGCATTCAGCTGACCTGTGCCAACGTCGGCTACACCGGTCCGATCGACGGGGTTCCCGGCCCGAACACCTGCCACTACGTACAGGTCTACGCCAAGAAATTCGGCTCGTACTCCGGGCCGGTCGACAGCGTCCTCGGACCGAACTCCTGGGTCGGCTTCGCGCTCGGCCTCGAGCGGCCCTGATCCTGCCGCGACGCCGGCACCTGGCTGGCGACGCTGAAGCGTGCGAGCATCTGCGCATGCAGAGCGTCTACGAGGCGGTTGGTGGTGCCGAGGGGCTGCTGCGGCTGGCACATGCCTGGCATCAGCGGGTGCTGGCCGACGACGTCGTCGAGCACGCCTTCAGCCACGGTTACCGGCACGACCACAGCGAGCGGCTGGCGGCCTACTGGGGCGAGGCGCTCGGCGGACCACCCGTATTCACCGAGCTGATGGGCACCGAGAGCGGGGTGGTGCGACTGCACAGCGGCAACGGCGTGCATACCGAGATGGACGACCGTGCGATCGCCTGCTTCGACGCGGCGCTGGCCGACACCGGCCTGGACGCGGACCAGCGCTTGCGGGACACGCTGCACGACTACTTCGCCTGGGCCACCCGCGGGCCGATGGCGCGTTACCACCGCAGCGCCGATGACGTGCCGGCTGATCTGGCACTCCCGCACTGGTCCTGGGACGGCCCGCAAACCTGATCGCCGGCCCGGCCGATGTCACATTCGACATAGCTGGCCCGTCATCTCGTCTGAGCACCTGACCAGGTGCTCAGACGGTGGCCCGCGCACGCCGGGCCGGTCAGAGAGGATGCGGGCATGCATGTCGCGGTTGCCGGAGGAACCGGCGTGGTCGGCCGGCTGGTCGTGAACGAGTTGCGAGCAACAGGCCACCACGCCACCGTCCTTGCTCGATCGCACGGCACCGACCTCACCAGTGGCGCCGGGCTTGCGGAGGCCCTTCGGGGCATCGACGCCGTCATCGACACCACGAACTCGCCGAGCACGAAGAAGGCCGCCGCGATCGAGTTCTTCCAGCAGGCGACGGCAAACCTGCTTGCCGCCGAGGTCTCGGCGGGCGTCTCCCACCACCTGCTGCTGTCCATCGTCGGAATCGACCGGGTTGGCTACGGCTACTACCAGGCCAAGCTGCGGCAGGAGCAGCTCGTCGAGACCGGCCCGGTGCCGTGGACCATCCTTCGGGCCACGCAGTTCCACGAGTTCGCCGGGCAACTGCTCGGCCGGCTGCCCGGACCGGTCGCGGTGCTACCGCAGATGCGCACCCAGCCGATTGCGGCGGCCGAGGTCGCCCGGCACCTGGTTGGCCTGATCGAGGCGGAACCGGCCGGCCGGGTGCCGGAACTCGCCGGCCCGGACGTGCTGGAGCTGACGATGATGGTCCGGCAGCTGCTGCGTGCCCGCGGATCGCGCCGTCCCGTCCTCGGCCTGCCCTCGCTCGGCCGGCTCGCCGGCTTCGGCAACGGCGCGCTGCTGCCCAGCTCGCCCGGCCCGCGCGGTGTTCAGCGCTACGCCGACTGGCTGCAATCACGAGGCACCACCGCGACGGTCGCCGCCACATGAGCCCACGCGTGGACCAGCTCGCCGCTGCGTTCCAGGCCGACCGGGCGCGGCTGACGCGGATCGCCTACGCCGTGCTCGGCAGCTACACCGAAGCTGAGGACGTCGTCTCCGACGTGTGGTTGCGGCTGGTGCGGGCAGACGCTGTCCAGGCGATCCGCGACCTCGAAGCCTGGGCCACCATCGCGGTCGGCCGGGCCGCCCTGGACGCCTACCGGTCGGCGCGGCGGCAACGCGAGCGCTACGTCGGACCGTGGCTGCCGGAACCCTTCGTAGCCGAGGGTCGAACGCTCGATCCCGCCGACCGGGTGACGCTCGACGAGACTGTCAGCTTTGCCCTGCTGGTCGTGCTGGAATCGCTGACGCCGGCCGAGCGCACCTCCTGGGTGCTGCACGAGCTGTTCGGGATGCCGTTCGCCGAGATCGCGGATGTGGTGGGACGCAGCCCCGCCGCGGTCCGCCAGCTTGCCTCGCGGGCCCGCGCCCGGCTGCGCGCACAGGCGCCGCGGCTGAACGTCGATGCCGCCGAGCACAGCCGTGCCGTCACCAGCTTCCTGCAGGCCGCTGCCGGTGGCCGCCTTGCCGAGCTGATCGCGGTGCTGGATCCGGCGGTGGTGCTGACCAGCGACGGCGGTGGCCAGGTCAGCGCGGCCCGGCGTCCCATCCACGGCGCCGACCGGGTGGCCCGCTTCGTCCTCGGCATCGCCGCCAAGTACGGCGACCGGCAGCAGGTTCGGCCGGTGCTGGTCAACGGTGCCTGGGGCCTGGCCGTCTCCGAGGAAGGCCGGCTGACCAATGTGATGGCGATCAGCGTGCGGGCCGGCCGGATCGCGCGGATCGACCTGATCCGGGCGCCCGGCAAACTCGCCCGGGGCGCCGCGATCCCGCCACGCTGATCTCGATCAGGGTTCATCCGGCTCAGCCGGCGCCCACTCAGCCGGAGCCGCCGCGAAGCACCCGCTTCACCTCCGGGATGCGCGGCGCTGCCATCGACAGCTCGCTCACCCCGTGGGCGACGAACCAGGCCGCGTGCTGCGGGTCGGCCGCGAGCTCACCACACACGTGCACCGGCACACCAGCCTGCTCGCAGAGCTGGCTGAGCAACCGCCGGATCGCGGTGGCGTCCGGGTCGAGCAGCTCGGCCACGCCGGGTTCGGTCCGGTCCGCCGCGAACGTGTAGGACAGCAGATCATTCGTGCCGATCGAGAGAAAGTCGACCGAGGTGCCCAGCTCGTCGGCAGCCAGCGCCGCCGCCGGCACCTCGACCATCACCCCGACCGCCTCCGGCTGGGCATGCTCCGTGCCCTCGGCCGCAAGTGAGCGCAGCGCATCGTCCACCGCAGCCCGGAACAGCCGCGCCTCCCGCGCCAGGCTCACCATCGGCGCCATCACCGACACCCGCCGCCCGATCCCGGCGCGGCTGATCGCGCGCAGCTGCGTATGCAGCACCGCGGGATTGGCCAGCAGCCAGCGCAGGCCCCGCACGCCCAGAAAGCCGTTGTGCTGCGGGTCGAGCTGCAGCGCCCGCACCGGCTTGTCACCACCGGCGTCGAGCACCCGGACCACTACCGGCCGATCGCCCAGCACGTCCAGGATCTCGGCCAGCTGCGCCACCTGGCTGTCCTCGTCCGGCAGATGCGGCCGGTCCAGCATCAGCAGCTCGGTACGCAGCAGTCCCACCCCGTCGGCGCCGAACGCGACAGCGGCCCGGGCCTCGGCCACCGAACCGATGTTGGCCGCGACGGTGATCCGGCGACCGGCCACGAAGACCGGCTCCGGGTCACCCACCCGGCTTTGCTCGGCCGGCCCGGCGCCAGCGGGAGCCAGTTCGACCGTGCCGCGGTCGCCATCGATCGCCAGAGCGGTGCCCGCCGGCACCGCGGCCAGCGCGCGACCGTCGGGCAGTGCCGGATCACCCAGTACCAGCGGGATGCCGAGCCCGCGGGCCACCACCACCGCGTGTGAGTTGGGGGTTCCGCGGCCGAGCACGATGCCGGCGCCGCCCCGCTCGGCGAAGGTGGTCACCTCGCCCGGGCCGAGCTCATCGGCCAGCACGATCGCCCCCGCGACGTCGGCCGGAATCCGGTCCACGTCCAGTCCGAGTTCGGCCAGCACCGCTGAGCCGGCCTCGCGCACGTCCACCGCGCGCGCGGCGACCACCGGATCCTCGGCCGCGGCCAGTTCCGCGGCCGCGGCCTGCACCGCGCGCCACCACGCGGTACTCGCCGACCAGCCTTCGCCCAACGCCGTCTCGGCATCGGCGCGCAGGCCGGGATCGGACAGCAGCGCCGCGTGCGCTTGGGACAGCGGGTCGCCCCGCCGTAACCGGGACTCCGTGCCGGCCAGTGCATCGGC
>DATAKO010000165.1:0-29169 GCA_036261575.1 Jatrophihabitans sp. | reverse complement strand
GCCCGCGATAGGTATGCCAGTACCACTCGATGGCGCGCAAATCATCGACGTAGCGGTCCCGCCGGCGGGTCCAGCGAGTCAGGGTCGGTGCTCGTAGCGGCAGCCGTTCCCCGCGTACCGTCCACACCACCACCCGCACCGAGCCCCGGCTCCGCTCCGCGGTGAGCAGCTGTACCTCAGCCCAGGCCAGCCGTCGGCGCCGCAGCCCGTGCAGCTCCAGCCCGAGCGGGCTGAGGTCCGCACCGGCCCGCAGCAGCAGCGGCAGCGGCAGACAGACCGCGGCGAGCACCGCGCCGCCGAAGACGAGGCCGGCTGCGACGTCCCGCCGAGCCAGCCCGAATGCCACGCTGCACAGCAGCAGCACCAGCCCCGACAGCGGGAGTTCGCCGCGGATGTCGTTGCGGATCTTGCGGGTACGGGTGGCTGCCAGCAGCCGGCTGTCGATGTAGCTCGTCACGTCGTCCCCCGTTCGGTGCTGTCCATGCTGGCACAGGGCGGCCAAGGTCGTGGTGAGGTGCTGGTGAGGTTTACCTCGGCAAACACTGGTAATTACCGTTCGGAGCGGGGTGTCTACGCACGGTGATGGCGGCAGTGGTCACGGTGCCCGCACCGGGCTGGGACACTGGAGAGCGTGTTAGCCTTCATCCTCATCGTCATCGCCATCCTGGTCCTCGCCGGCGTGCTGGCCGCGGCATTCGTGATCCCGCGTCGCCGCGGTGCGACCGAGCTCGCGCCGCCACCGCCGCCGGTCCGTCCCGCGCCCTCGCCCAGCGCGCCGCCGTCGACTGCGGAGAAGGTCGCCGAGCCTGGCGCGCCGCCGGTCACAAGCCCGCTCGAGCAGGCACCGGCCGAGCTGGCCGAGCTGCCCGTTCTGGAGACGCCCGAGCCGACCGCGGGCCGCATGCAGCGGCTGCGTGCCCGGTTGTCCCGCTCGCAGAACGTCTTCGGCCGGGGGCTGCTGGCAGTGCTGGCGCGCGACCGGCTCGATGACGACGCCTGGGACGAGATCGAGGAGGCGTTGCTGTCGGCCGACGTCGGTGTCGCGGCGACCATGGACATCGTCGCCCGGCTGCGCAGTCGCACCCAGGTGGCCGGCACCCGCGAGCCTGCCGAACTGCGCGCGATGCTCGCCGAGGAGCTGGTTGCCGCGTTGCAGCCGGAACTGGATCGCACCCTGCACACCAGCCGGGACGGAGCCGAGCCCGCCGTCGTGATGGTGGTCGGCGTCAACGGCACCGGCAAGACGACCACCTGCGGCAAGCTCGCCCGGGTGCTGGTGGCTGACGGGCGCACGGTGCTGCTGGGTGCTGCCGACACCTTCCGCGCGGCCGCCGCCGACCAGCTGCAGACCTGGGGCTCCCGCGTCGGTGCGGAGACGGTCCGCGGGCCCGAGGGCGGCGATCCGGCCAGCGTCGCCTTCGAGGCGGTGAAGCAGGGGCGCGCGGCCGGGGTCGACGCGGTACTGATCGACACCGCGGGTCGGTTGCACACCAAGGTCGGGCTGATGGACGAACTCGGCAAGGTCAAGCGGGTGGTGGAGCGGCAGGGTCCGATCGATGAGACGCTGCTGGTGCTGGACGCGACGACCGGACAGAACGGGCTGATCCAGGCGCGGGTGTTCACCGATGTGGCCGAGGTGACCGGTGTGGTGCTGACCAAGCTGGACGGCACCGCCAAGGGTGGCATCGTGATCAGCGTGCAGCGTGAACTGGGCGTGCCGGTCAAGTTGGTCGGCCTCGGCGAAGGGCCTGACGACCTCGCCCCGTTCGACCCCGAGCAGTTCGTCGACGCGCTGCTGGGCTGAGGGTTCGCGGCTGGTGCTCATCCGACTTTTCGCAACGAGGCGAGGGGAACATTCGTGAAGGCGCTGTACAAGCCCGGTCCGGTGGCCGGCTTCGAGCTGGTCGACCGTCCGGAACCGCAGGCTGGTCCCGGCGAGGTGAAGATCAGGGTGCTGCGCACCGGCATCTGCGGTACCGACCTGCACATCGAGTCGTGGGACTCCTGGGCGCAGAGCACCATCGTCGCGCCGCTGATCCCGGGGCATGAGTTCTACGGCGAGGTGGTGGCGCTCGGCGACGGGGTGCGCGACGTGCAGGTCGGGGACCGGGTGTCCGGCGAGGGCCACATCGTCTGCGGCACCTGCCGCAACTGCCGTGCCGGCCGCCGCCAGATGTGCATCCGGACCGTCTCCGTGGGCGTCCAGCGCGACGGTGCCTTCGCCGAGTACGTCGTGATCCCGGAGAGCAACGTCTGGGTGCATGCGGCCGGCATCGATCCGGATCTGGGCGCTATCTTCGACCCGTTCGGCAACGCCGTACACACCGCGCTGAGCTTTCCGCTGGTCGGCGAAGACGTGCTGATCACCGGCTCCGGACCGATCGGGTTGATGGCGGCGGCGGTCGCCCGGCACGTCGGGGCCCGGTACGTGGTGGCCACCGACGTCAGTCCGACCCGGCTGGAACTGGCCGGCCGGATGGGCGTCGACCTGGCGGTGGACGTGCGCACCTCGACCGTGGCGCAGGCCCAGCAGCAGCTCGGAATGCGCGAGGGATTCGATGTCGGGCTGGAGATGTCCGGGCACCCAGGCGCGCTGCCGGACATGATCGTGAACATGAACCACGGCGGCCGGATCGCGATGCTGGGACTGCCCAGCCAGCCGATCGGGGTCGACTGGGCGCGGGTGGTCAGTCACATGCTCACGATCAAGGGGATCTACGGCCGCGAGATGTTCGAGACGTGGTACGCGATGAGTTCGATGCTCTCGGCCAGCAAGTGGCTGCGCGAGGCCGTTTCGGCAGTGGTCACCGACCGGTTCCCGGCGCAGGACTGGGCCACGGCATTCCGGACAACCCGTTCGGCCAGCTCGGGCAAGGTCGTGCTCGACTGGACCACGGTCTGAGGAGCGGCATGTACAGCAACGCGCGAGAGCACTTCGCCGGCATCCTGGACGAGATCAGGCAGGCCGGCCTGTTCAAGGACGAGCGGACGATCGACACGCCGCAGGCCGCCCACATCGATTCCGGTGGCAAGCAGGTGCTGAACTTCTGCGCCAACAACTACCTGGGGCTGGCCGATCACCCCGACGTGGTCGCCGCGGCGCACCGGGCGCTGGACGAGCGTGGCTTCGGTATGGCCAGCGTCCGGTTCATCTGTGGTACTCAGGACCGGCACAAGGAGCTGGAGCGCCGCCTGTCGGCGTTTCTCGGGACCGAGGACACGATCCTCTTCTCCTCCTGCTTCGACGCGAACGGCGGCGTGTTCGAGACGCTGTTCGACGCGCAGGACGCGATCATCTCCGACGAGCTCAACCACGCTTCGCTGATCGACGGCATCCGGCTGTGCAAGGCGCGCCGGCTGCGCTACCGCAACCGCGACATGGCCGATCTGGAGACCCAACTGGTCGCGGCCGCCGACGCCCGGCACCGCATCATCGTCACCGACGGCGTGTTCTCGATGGACGGTTACCTCGCGCCGCTGCCACAGATCTGCGAGCTGGCCGAGCGCTACCAGGCGCTGGTGCTGGTCGACGACTCGCATGCCACCGGTTTCATCGGTGAGACCGGTGCCGGGACGCCCGAGTACTTCGGGGTGTCCGACCGCGTGGACATCCTGACCGGGACGCTGGGTAAGGCGCTGGGCGGCGCGTCCGGCGGCTACGTGGCAGCCCCGGCGGAGATCGTCGCGCTGCTGCGGCAGCGCAGCCGCCCCTACCTGTTCTCCAATTCGGTGGCACCGCCGGTGGTGGCCGGATCGCTGGCTGCGCTGGAGCTGGTGCAGCGCTCCGGCGAGCAGCGAGACCGGTTGCGCCGCAACGCCGCGCTGTTCCGGCGCCGGATGACTGAGGAGGGTTTCGACCTGCTCGAGGGCGATCATCCCATCATTCCGGTGATGATCGGCGACGCCGCCCGGGCGGCCCGGATTGCCGACGCGATGCTTGCCGAGGGCGTGTTCGTGATCGCGTTCAGCTATCCGGTGGTGCCCCAGGGCAAGGCCCGGATCCGGGTGCAGCTGTCAGCAGAGCACTCGGAGCAGGACATCGAGACCTGCGTGCGTGCCTTCGTGGTGGGCCGGGCCGCCGTGCAGTGAGCCGGCCTCAGGCGCCCGGGACGGCGCCGAGGTCCTGGTAGACGCCCAGCGGGTTGCCCCACGGGTCGGTCAGGTTGGCGAACGCGACCAGCCCGGGCAACCGCTTGACCGGACCCGGCTGGAATCCCTTCGCCGTCAGCAGAGCCACCGCGGCCTCGACATCGTCGACCTGCAACCGCACCCGGTAGCCGGCCGGAGTGATGTTCTCGCGACCGGTGGCCAGCTGCAGCCACGCTCCCGGCGAGATCTCCCACTCGTAGAAATCCTGATCCGGGCCCAGATCGGGGTCGCGGCCGATCAATGCGCAATAGAACGCGAGGGCCGCGTCGCGATCCCCGGCATGCACGGCCACCGTCAACCCTCGGACGTTCATTTCGGTCATGGGCCGACCCTATCCGCCGCGTCCGCGTGTGCGGGCCACCACCCCGGCGGCCCGGCCGGCGGCGCGCGTCAGCTCTCGAACTTCTGCTGGGATCGCACCGCGCGCCGGGCCACGTCGGTGCGATCGGTGAACGGCCGGCGCACCCCGTCCGGCAGCGGACCGGCCAGCGCCCGCTCGGCCAGCTGGATCAGCTCGGTGCTGGCCAGGGTCACGGGGTAGGCGTAGTCACACAGCAGCTCCAGTGCGAAACCGGACCGGAAGGCTGCGGTGGCGGCGACGTCCGGGAAGAACCGGGGCAGCCACGGCGCCACCAGCTCGCTCTGCGAGGCGTCGAAGAAGGCCTGCGCGATCGAGAACTGTTCGTAGGCCGACAGCTCACCCGGCTGGGTGAGCGCTGCCCAGGCTCGGTCCTTGGCTGCCTTGTCCGGGATCGCGGCCCGCGCGCCGGCGGCGGCCAGCCGGCCCGCGGTGGAGGCGTCCCGGGCAAGCTCCGCCTCGATCTCCGCCTCCCCGGCCGCGCCGACGGCAGCCAGCCGGTGCAGCAGCGCCCACCGCAACTCGCGGTCGACCTCCACACCGGCCGGCACCTCGACCCCGGCCAGCCACCGCTGCAACAGCACGGCATCGTCGCTGGCGCTGATCAGAGCACGGGCGGCGGTCAGCTGGGCGTCCGAGCCGGCTGCGGCCGTGGCCAGCAGCCGCTGTGCCAGCTCGGCCAGCAGGGCACGGCGAGCCGGCCGGTGCGCGGCGGGGGAGTAGATGCCCACCACCTCGCGCACGCAGAACTGGAACAGTTCGGCCACGGCCAGCTCGACGGGCTCGACCGCCAGCGCCGGGATGAGCAGCTGCAGTGCCTGGCCGGCGCTCAGCTCGGCCGAGCGCACGCCGTCCCGGATCGCGTTGTACAGCACCGTGCGGGCGGCGCTGTCGGCAAGCCGCGGCAGCAGCGCACCGGCGTGGGCCCAATCGCCGAAACGGTGCCGGGCCCAGGTGCTGTCGGTCGAATCGGCCAGCACCAGCGCGGTGGTGGGATCGACGGTCAAGGTGGCGAGCGGGTCGGTCAGCTGCAGCGGCACCGTGGTCGTCCGGCGGCCGGCGGAGTCGTAGCCGGCCACGGACAGCGCGTGCGGGCGTCGGGAGGTGTCCGGTGCGGTGCGCTCGATGATGGCGCGGCCGTGGTCGACCGTTGCGGTGATGGTGTCCAGCCCCGAGGTCTGCAGCCACTGCTTGGCCCAGTGCGGCACGTCCGAGGCGCCGGCCGAGGTCCACGCGTCCAGCAGGTCGGCCAGGCTGGCGTTGCCGAACCGGTGCCGGGCGAAGTGCTCGCGCAGGCCCGCGAAGAAGATGTCGTCGCCGAGGTGCGCGGCCAGCTGCCGCAATGCCGAGGCGCCCTTGGCGTAGGAGATGCCGTCGAACTCGGCCAGTGCCGCCGCGGCCGTGGCCGAGCCGTTGCCGGCGACCGGGTGGGTGGACGGTGACTGGTCGGCGATCGAGCCCCAGTCCTTGCGCGTGATGCCGAACTGGGTCCAGGACAGCTCGCCTGGGTAACCGGGCATGTCGGCGCAGACCCGGTAGGCCAGGTACTCGGCGAAGGACTCGTTCAGCCACAGGTCGTCCCACCAGCGCATGGTGACCAGGTCACCGAACCACATGTGCGCCATCTCGTGGGCGACTGTGGCGGCGCGCAGCACCCGCTGGCCGGTGCTGGCGCGGGACCGGAACACGAATTGATCGCGCAGCGTGACGCAACCCGGATTCTCCATCGCACCGGCGTTGAAATCGGGTACGAAAACCTGGTGGTACTCACCGAAGGGATAGCGCACGCCGAAGAGCCGGTGGTAGGCGTCGAAGGAGTCCCGGGTGATCGCGAACAGGTCCTCGGCCTCGTCGTGCAGGTGGGCTGCCAGCGAGGCACGGCAATGCAGTCCGAGCGGGATGCCGTCGTGCTCGGCGGTGATCGAGGCGTACGGTCCGGCCACCAGCGTGACGAAGTAGGTGGACAGCGGCTGGCTGGTAGCCAGCCGCCAGTGCCCGTCGCCGACGCGCTCGGCCGGCGCGTTGCCCAGCACGATCCAGGCCGGTGGGCACTGCACCTCGATGTCGTAGCGGGCCTTGAGGTCGGGCTGGTCGAAGCAGGCGAACCAGCGCGGTGCCGAGTCCAGGAACGACATCGCGTAGAGGTAGGTGTTGCCGTCGGCCGGGTCGACGTGCCGGTGCAGCCCCTCGCCGTCATTGGCATAGCGCATCCGGGCGCGCAGCCGCAGCTCGTTGCTGGCGGCCAGGCCGGTCAGCGGCAACCGGTCCTGCTGCACCGAGGCAGGGTCCAGTGGCTGCCCGTTCAGCTCGGCCGATTCGACGGCTGCCGCCTTGACATCGAGAAACGTGCTCGCGCCAGGTGTGCGCGCGTCGAAGCGGATGACCGTTTCGGACAGGAATTCCGGACCTGTCTCAGGGAGGTCCAGCGCGATGCGGTAATCGCGCACGGTGATGAGCTGGGCACGTTCGGTGGCTTCAATTCGGGCCAGACTGGGCATAGTTCGAACCTAGCCGATGGCGGCAGGGTGGCGGTCTTCACTGCCAGCCTGCGTTCACCTGGCTGAAACATCGCTGGCCGCTCGGCGTAACAGGTGCACCAGATCCTCTTCCCAGCGTGCGCCGTCGACGGAGTCGCCACGCCCGATCCCACCCATCGAACGAAAGGGCGCGTAGTGCCACTAGCAGACGCGATAACCCCGGATACCGGCAACACTGCCTGGATCCTCGCTTCGGCGGCCCTGGTCATGCTCATGACTCCGGGTCTGGCGTTCTTCTACGGCGGCATGGTCCGCGGTAAGAACGTGCTGAACATGCTGATGATGAACTTCATCTGCCTCGCGGTGGTCGGGGTGCTGTGGATCTTCTTCGGCTTCTCCTGGTCCTTCGGTGCCAGCCATTGGGGCGGGCTGATCGGCTGGACGAAGGACTTCTACGGCCTCGGCAAACCTGCGGTGCTGACCGGCGTCTGGACCACCAGCGCCAAGGTGCCGGTGCTGGTGTTCGCCATGTTCCAGCTGATGTTCGCCATCATCACCCCGGCCCTCATCTCCGGCGCGATCGCCGACCGGGTGAAGTTCTGGGGCTGGACGCTGTTCGTGCTCATCTGGGCCAGCGTCGTCTACTTCCCCGTCGCGAACTGGGTATTCGGCACCGGCTGGATTCTCAACAAGCTCCGGGCGGAAGACTTCGCCGGTGGCACCGCGGTGCACATCAACGCCGGCAGCGCGGCGCTGGCGCTGGTGCTCGTGCTCGGCAAGCGGGCCGGCTGGCGGCGCGACCCGATGCGCCCGCACAACGTTCCGTTCGTGCTGCTCGGCGCCTCGCTGCTGTGGTTCGGCTGGTACGGCTTCAACGCCGGGTCCGAGGGAGCTGCCGATGGCGTGGCCGGCCTGGCCTTCACCACGACCACGGTGGCGACCTGCGCGGCAACCCTGGGCTGGCTGCTGGTCGAGCAGCTGCGCGACGGCAAGCCGACCACGGTGGGCGCCGCCTCCGGTGCCGTCGCCGGTCTGGTGGCGATCACTCCCGCGTGTGCCTTCGTGTCCCCGTTGGGTGGCATCGCCATCGGCTTCATCGCGGGAATCCTGTGCGCGCTGGCAGTGGGCCTGAAGTTCAAGTTCGGTTTCGACGACGCACTCGACGTGGTCGGCGTGCACCTGGTCGGCGGGCTCACCGGCACCATCCTGATCGGCTTCTTCGGCTTCGATCACGGCGCCCTTGCCGGCGGTGTCGAGGCCAAGCGTGGCCTGTTCTACGGCGGCGGGCTCACCCTGTTGTGGGTGCAGATCATCGCCGCGGCATGCGTGTTCGGCTATTCCTTCGTGGTCACCTTCGTCATCGGCACGGCCCTCAAGGCGCTCGGATTGTTCCGAGTCTCCGCCGAGGCCGAGCAGGTCGGGCTGGACGAGTCCGAGCACGCGGAGACCGCCTACGCGTTCTCCACCCTCAGCGGTGGCACACTGACCCACCCGAGCGGTGGCGCCGCGGCCGTCGCCGACCAGGCAGCCCTGACCCGACAGGAAGTGTGAGGCGTCGATGAAGCTGGTAACCGCGATCATCAAGCCGTTCAAGCTCGATGACGTCAAGATTGCGCTGGAGAATCTGGGCATCCAGGGTCTGACCGTGTCCGAGGTGTCTGGCTTCGGCCGGCAGCGCGGTCACACGGAGGTGTACCGCGGCGCGGAATACACCGTCGACCTGGTGCCGAAGGTGCGGGTCGAGGTGGTGGTGGATTCCGTCGACGCGGCCAAGGTGGTCGACGCCGTCGTGGAGGCTGCCCGGACCGGCAAGATCGGTGACGGCAAGGTCTGGGTCACCGACGTCGAGGCGGTCGTACGGGTCCGCACCGGCGAACGGAACGAAGACGCAGTCTGAGCACTCCCTCTCGGCGGACCGGGCGGCGATCCTCGCCCGGTCCGCCGAGGTCGGGACGGCCCTGCGGCAGCAGCTGACCGAGCTGTACGACAGCTGGCTGGCCGGCCTCGTGCCGGACCTGCCCGGCATCGCGCTGATGGCGGTGGGCGGGCTGGGTCGCCGGGAGACGATGCCCTACGGCGATCTCGATCTGGTGTTGCTGCACAGCGGAAAGGTGCCCGAGCTGGCGCGGATCGCCGACGCTGTCTGGTATCCGGTGTGGGACGCGAAGCTGGGACTGGATCATTCGGTCCGCACCCCGGAGCAAGCCGTCGCGGTGGCCGAGGCCGATCTCAAGGCGATGCTCGGCATGCTCGATGCCCGCCACCTGGCCGGAGACCCGGCGTTGACCGGCTTGGTGCGCGAGCAGGTGATCAGCCGGTGGCGGCGTACCGCCCCGGCGAGGCTGGCCGAACTGCAAGAACTGGCCCGGAGCCGCTGGCAGGTGCGTGGTGATGCGTCCTTCCTGCTGGAGCCGGACCTCAAGGACTGCCGAGGCGGGCTGCGCGATTGGGTGGGACTGCGCGCGCTCGCCTCGGCCCAGCTTCTCGACCTGACGCCACCGGTGCTGGCTGCCAGCGCGGCGCTGCTGGATGTGCGGGCCGAGTTGCATCGCAACGCCGGCCGGGCCGCCGACGTGCTGCAGGCACAGGACCGCCAGCCGGTCGCGGAGGCGTTGCAGCTGGATTCCGCCGACGACGTACTTCGCCTGGTCAACGAGTCGGCCCGGACGCTGGCCTACGCCACCGACGTGGGCTGGCGACGGGTCGCTGCGCTGGCCCCGGCGGCCAACCGGACGCTGCTGCGCCGGCTTCGCCCGGGCGGCTCCGGCATCCCGTCGGCCGAGCGCCGGCCGCTGGCCAAGGACGTGGTGGCCCAGGCCGGTGAGGTGGTGCTGGCCCGCGATGCCGACCCCTGGGCCGATCCGGAGCTGGTGCTACGGGTGGCCCGAGCCGCGGCGACGGCCGACCTGCCCATCTCGCCGTACACGCTGACCAGACTCAGCACCGAGGCCGGACCGTTGCCCGAACCGTGGCCGGCCGGCGCCCGCGCCGAGTTCGTCGCGCTGCTGGGCACCGGGCAGCGGGCGCTGCCCGCGCTGGAGGCGCTCGACCAGCACGGCTTGCTGGTGCGGCTGATTCCGGAATGGGAAGCGGTCCGGTTCAAGGCCCAGCACAACCCGGTGCATCGCTTCACCGTCGACCGGCACCTGATCGAGACAGCGGTGCGAGCCGGCGATTTCGCCGCCGAGGTGGCCCGGCCGGACCTGCTGCTGGTGGGGGCGCTGCTGCACGATCTGGGCAAGGGCCACCCTGGCGATCATTCGGTCGTGGGCGAGCGGCTGGCGCGCCGCGTCGCCGAGCGACTGGGTTTCGACACCGCTGACGCCGCCGTTATCGCCGGCATGGCGCGGCACCACCTGCTGTTGCCGGACACGGCCACCCGGCGCGATCTGGACGATCCGTCGACGATCGCAATCATCACTGCCGCGATCGGCGGATCGAACCTGCTGCTGGAGCTGTTGCACTGGCTCACCGTCGCCGATGCGGCAGCCACCGGACCGGCCGCCTGGAGCGACTGGAAGGCGGCGCTGGTGAGCCAGCTGGTCGGGCGCACCCGCCGGGTGCTGGGTGGCGGATCGCTGCCGGCGCCCGAACCGCCTTCGGACACGGTGCTCTCCCTCGCCAGGCAGGGGCAGCCGCGGGTCGCCGTGGACGGCGCCGACCTGATCGTGGTCGCCCCGGACGCGCCGGGCCTGCTCTCCAGCGCCTCGGGCCTGCTGGCACTGCACTCGCTCGACGTGCAGGCGGCGCAGGTGCGCACCGCCGAGGGCATGGCCGTCAACCGCTTCACCGTCAGCCCGCGCTTCGGTGACCTGCCCGATCCGGCCGTGCTGACCAACGACCTGCGCCGGATCCTGGCCGGGACACTGCCGTTGCAGCAACGCCTGCAGGCCAAGGAGGCGACGTATCGCCACCCGGTCGGCCCGGTCGCCGGGGCGCCGAGGCTGCTGTGGTTCGACGACGAGGCGACCGATGCCACGGTGCTGGAGGTGCGGGCCCGGGACGCGATCGGCCTGCTGCACCGGGTGACCGCGGTGCTCGAGCGCTGCGGCGTCGACATCCGCTCGGCCCGCATCTCCTCGCTCGGCGCGTTCGTCGTGGACGCCTTCTACCTCACCGATGCCGATGGAAAGCCGCTCGACAGCCACGCACAGGATGCCGTGACCGCGGCGATGGCAGACGCGCTGGCCTGAACCACACACCCTTGACCGACCGGTCGGTCGGAGGATACGGTCCGCGGCATGGCCGAGCTCGAGCGCAGCGACCCACCAGGGCTGGACCTGGCGCGGATCACCGCCTGGCTCGATGCCGAGCGGCCGGGCCTGCGGCAGGGCGCACTGTCGGCAACCGTGATCGCGGGCGGTCGCTCGAACCTGACCTACCGGGTCACTGACGGTTCCTCGGTGTGGGCGCTGCGCCGGCCACCGCTGGGCCACGTGCTGCCCACGGCGCACGACATGAGCCGCGAGTTCACCGTGCTGTCCGCCCTCGCCGGCACCGAGGTGCCGGTGCCGCGACCGGTCGCGTCGGCCGCCGAGCCGGGCGTGCTGGACCAGCCCTTCTACCTGATGTCCTTCGTGGATGGGGTGATCGTCGAGCGTCCCGAGCTGGTGCCCGACCCGGACCGGGCCGCCCGGACCTCGCAGCTGCTGATCGACACGCTGGTGACCCTGCACAGCATCGATCCGGCTGCCGTGGGCCTGCAGAATTTCGGCCGTCCCGAAGGCTTCCTGCAACGGCAGGTAGCCCGCTGGCACAAGCAGTTCCAGGCCTCGCTACCCGAAGGTGACGAGATCGAGGACGCTGTCGTGGCCGGGTTGCAGCAGCACTTCCCGGCGAGCACGCGACAGGGCATCGTGCACGGGGACTACCGGTTGACCAACGTGCTCTACCGGCCCGACTTCACCGCGATCGCAGCGGTGGTCGACTGGGAGATGGCCACTCTCGGCGACCCGCTGACCGACATAGGCCTGCTCTACGTCTATCACGAACGTGCCGGCACCCAGCACTCGGTGATGGCCGAATTCCCCGTCGCGCAAGGGTTTCTCAGCCCCGAGCAGATGCTGCAGCGCTATGCCGAGCAGACCGGGCAGCCGCTGGACGAGCTCGACTGGTACATCGCCTTCGGCTACTTCAAGCTGGCGGTGATCGCTGCCGGGATCCATGCCCGCTACCAGCAGGGGCTGACCGTGGGGGCCGGCTTCGAGGTGTTCGGCAGCCTGCGCGACTCGACCCTGCAGGCCGCAGCCGACCGGCTGCGCACCATGACCCGCTGATCGAGGAGAACCGCCAATGGACTTCAACCACAGCGAACGCTCGCAGCAGCTGCAGGCGCAGGTCAGCACTTTCCTGGCCGAGTGCGTGTATCCGGCCGAGCGCGAATTTGCCCGACAGGACGAGGCAAACCGCATCGCCGGCAGCCCGTTCCAGACGCCGGAGGTGATCCAGCGGCTCAAGGACGAAGCGCGCCGGCGTGGGCTGTGGAACCTGTTCCTGCCCGGGGACGAGCACGGCGCGGGGCTCTCGGTGCTCGACTACGCCCCGATCGCCGAGCTGTCCGGGCGGTCGCTGCGCATCGCGCCCGAGGCGATGAACTGCGCCGCGCCGGACACCGGCAACATGGAACTGCTCGCCATGTTCGGTACCGAGGAGCAGAAGGCGCAGTGGCTGCAGCCGTTGCTGGACGGCGCGATCCGGTCCTGCTTCTCGATGACCGAACCCGCGGTGGCCTCCTCCGATGCGACCAACATCGCCACCACGGTCACCGCCGACGGTGACGCGCTCGTGGTCAACGGCCGCAAGTGGTGGTCCTCGGGCGCCCTCCGGCCGGAATGCAAGGTAGCGATCGTGATGGCGGTCTCCGATCCGGATGCCGATCGCCACGCCCGGCACTCGATGGTGCTGGTGCCGCTGGACAGCCCCGGCGTGACGGTGGAGCGGTCCACCAGTGTGTTCGGCTACGACGACGGCACGCACGGTGGCCACGGCATCATCAGCTACGAGCAGGTCCGGGTGCCGGCGTCGAACCTGCTGGGCGCGCGCGGCGGCGGCTTCGCAATGGCTCAGGCCCGGCTCGGGCCGGGCCGGATCCATCACTGCATGCGCTCGATCGGGGTTGCCGAGCGCGCGCTGGAGCTGATGATCCAGCGGGTGTCCCAGCGCTCGGCCTTCGGCGGGCCGCTGGCCCGGCAGGGCGTCATCCGCGAGTGGATCGCCGAATCCAGGCTCGCCCTGGAGCAGGCCAGGTTGCTGGTGCTCAAGACCGCCTGGCTGATCGACAACGTCGGGGTCAAGAACGCTGCCACCGAGATCGCCGCGATCAAGGTGGCCGCCCCGCGCGCCGCCTCCTACGTGCTGGACCGGGCGATCCAGGCTTTCGGTGCGGCCGGGGTCTCCCAAGAGACGCCGCTGGCCGAGATGTGGGCGGGCCTGCGCACCATGCACATCGTGGACGGCCCGGACGAGGTGCACCTGCGCAGCGTGGCCCGGCAGGAACTGGCCAAGCTGCTGTGAGCGCGATCATGCTCGAGTCCACCGACACCCGCTCCCGGATCGTCGCGGCCGCTGTGTCGCTGTTCGCCGAGAACGGCTTCGACGCCACCAGCGTGAACCAGGTGGTGGCACGGGCGGGCGTGGCCAAGGGCGCGCTCTACCACCACTTCGAATCCAAGGACGATCTGCTCTACGAGGTCTACCGGGAACTGGTCGACCGCCAGCTGGCCGGCCTGGACGCGGTGCTGGCGCGCCGGCTGCCTCCGGCAGAGAGCCTGCGCGCGATCATCGCCGACATGGTCGTGACGACGGCTGAACGCGCGCCCGAGGCAAAGGTCTTCTTCCGCGAGGGGCACCGGCTGGGCGATGCGAACCAGCAGCGGGTGCGCAATGCTCGCCGGCGCATTCACGACGCGGTGACCGAGCTGATCAGGCAGGCCCAGCGTGCCGGCGACTTCTCGCAGGTGGCTCGGCCGGAGATCATCACCTTCACCATTTTCGGCGTGATCAACGAGTTGCCGGTCTGGTACTCACCCGACGGTCCGCTGAGGCCGGAGCAGATCGCCGATGAGCTGGCCGAGCTGGTGCTGGCCGCACTGCAAGGAGGGGAGCGCGGGTGAGCTGGGGCCTGACCATCCCGCTGACGGGACTGCCGCTGGCAGAGCACCGTGAGGTGATCGCCGCGTTGCCCGGCTGGGGCTTCACCGATGCCTGGTCTAGTGAGGTCGCCGGTCCGGACGCGTTCACGCCGCTGGCACTGGCGGCTGCCTGGCAGCCCGAGCTGCGACTGGGTACCGCTATCGTCCCGGTCTTCACCCGCGGTCCGGCGCTCATCGCCCAATCGGCGGCCACGCTGGCCGCCGCGGCGCCCGGCCGGTTCAGCCTCGGTCTCGGGGCGTCCAGCCCGGCCATCGTGCAGGCGTGGAACGGCATCCCGTTCGACGCCGCCTACCGGCGTACCCGGGACGTGCTCGACTTCGTCCGCGCCGCGCTTGCCGGTGAGGTCATCGACGCAAGCTTCGACAGCTTCACCATCAGCCGGTTCCGGTTGGAGAACCCGCCGGCGTCCCCGGTGCCGATCCTGCTCGCGGCGCTGCGGCCGCAGATGCTCGCGCTGGCCGGTCACCGCGCCGACGGGGCGATCCTCAACTGGCTGGCCGCGACGGACGTGCAGCGCTGCGTGGCAGCCATCGGCAACCCGGCTGCGACCGTGGTGGCCCGGATCTTCGTCTGTCCCACCGAGGACGCAGCCTTCGCCCGGGCCACCGCCAAGCGGCTGATGGCTGCCTACCTCACGGTCGAGGCGTACGCGCAATTCCAGCGCTGGCTGGGCCGCAGCGAACAGCTCGGCGAGTTGTGGCAACGCTGGGGCGCCGGCGATCGCAAGGGCGCGATGGCCAGCATTCCGGATGAGGTTGCCGACGCGCTGGTATTGCACGGCAGCACGCAGCACTGCCGGGACCAGGTGCAGGCCTACGTCGATGCCGGCGTGCAGGTTCCGGTGCTGGCCGTGCTGCCGACACCGGAGCTGGTCGGCGCCGAGGCGCTGGCCGTCACCCTGGCCGGCCTGGGCGGCGGCTGGACGGCCGGAGGTCGGGCATGAGACTCGCCGGTGCGATCGTGGTGGTGACCGGTGCGGGCAGCGGCATCGGTGCCGAACTCGCTCGCCGCTTCGTCGCCGAGGGAGCCGGGCACGTCGTGCTGGCCGACCGCAACGCCGACGCCGCGCACGCCGTGGCCGCCGGGCTGGGCGATCAGGCCAGCGCGGTCGGCATCGATGTCACCGACGAGGCCGCGGTACACCAGCTGGTGACTGCTACCGAGTCCGAGCACGGACCCGTCGATCTGTTCTGTTCCAACGCCGGGGTCGCGCTCGGCGTCGGCCTGGACGGTGGCGAGCAGCCGTGGCAGCTGGCCTGGGACGTCCATGTGATGGCACACCTGTACGCGGCGCGTGCGGTGCTGCCGGGGATGCTGCGCCGCGGCACCGGCTACCTGCTCAACACCGCCTCGGCCGCGGGGCTGCTGTCGGCGCCTGGCGATGCGCCCTACTCGGTTACCAAGCACGCCGCGGTGGCGCTGGCCGAATGGCTGGCCTACCAGTACCGCGACCGCGGCATCCGGGTCAGCGTGCTGTGCCCGATGGGCGTCGACACACCCTTGTTGATGGACGGTCTGCATGCCGGGCACGCGGGCGCGCGCGCGGTGGCCGCCTCCGGCGAGGTGATCGGCGTCGAGCGTGTCGCCGACGCGGTGGTGCGGGCGCTGGCGGACGAGACGTTCCTGGTGTTGCCGCATCCGCAGGTGGGTAAGTTCTGGGCGGGCAAGGCTGCAGACCCGGACCGCTGGCTGGCAGGCATGGCTCACCTGGCTGCCGAAGCAGGCACCACCCAGGACTGATACGCCGGCCGGGCCGGCACGGACCCACATCGACGAACGCGAGCGAAGAACCTCAATCGAACAGCATCACCAACTGACAGGAGCTGAGCATGGCTGGAGTGCAGGACCGGATCGCGCTGGTCACCGGGGGCGCGCAGGGAATCGGCGCTGCGATCGCCGAGCGGCTGGCCGCCGGTGGGGCCAAGGTTGCGGTGCTGGACCTGGACGAGTCGGCCGCCCGGGCCACCGCGGAGAAGTTCGGTGGCATCGGCATCGGCGCCGACGTGAGCCAGCCCGACCAGGTCGAGGCCGCGGTGGCCTCGGTGGTGCAGCAGTTGGGCGGCCTGCACATCCTGATCAACAACGCCGGGGTGCTGCGCGACAACCTGCTCTTCAAGATGACCGAGAGCGACTGGGACACGGTGATGGGCGTCCACCTCAAGGGAGCCTTCCTGTGCAGCAAGGCAGCGCAGAAGCACATGGTGGAGGCCAAGTACGGCCGCATCGTCTGCATGTCGTCCACCTCCGCACTGGGCAACCGGGGCCAGGCCAACTACTCCACCGCGAAGGCTGGGTTGCAGGGCTTCACCAAGACACTGGCCATCGAGCTCGGCCCGTTCGGCATCACCGCGAACGCGATCGCGCCCGGTTTCATCGAGACCGCCATGACCAAGGCAACCGCGGAGCGGGTCGGCACCACCATCGAGCAGATGCGCGAGGCGGTCGCGGCGGCGGTGCCGGTGCGCCGCGGCGGGGTGCCCGAGGACATCGCGAACACGGCTGCGTTCTTCGCCGCCGAGGAGAGCGGCTACATCACCGGGCAGGTCATCTACGTCGACGGTGGCCGGGGCCTGCTGTAGCTGCCGTAACCTTGGACGCAACCAAGGTGAGGGGTTAGTACGCGTGTTCGACACTCTGTCCGACCGGTTGCACGGGGTCTTCACCGGCCTGCGTGGCAAGGGCCGGCTGTCCCAGGCCGACATCGATGCGGTCACCCGGGAGATCCGGGTGGCCCTGCTCGAGGCCGACGTCGCGCTGCCGGTGGTGCGCCAGTTCGTGGGTGCGGTCAAGGAGCGGGCGTCCGGGGCCGAGGTCAGCAGGGCGCTGAACCCGGCCCAGCAGGTCATCCAGATCGTCAACGAGGAACTGATCGACATCCTCGGCGGCCAGACCCGGCGGCTGGTGTTCGCCAAGAACCCGCCGACGGTGATCATGCTGGCCGGTCTGCAGGGTGCCGGTAAGACCACCCTGGCAGGCAAGCTCGCCCGCTGGCTGCGCGAACAGGGCCACGCCCCGTTGCTGGTCGCGGCCGACCTGCAGCGGCCGAACGCGGTCAACCAACTGCAGGTGGTCGGCGAACGCGCCGGCGTGCAGGTGTACGCCCCGCAACCGGGCAACGGCGTCGGTGATCCGGTGCAGGTCGCCCGCGACTCGCTCGAGCACGCCCGCCGTGCCCAACACGACATGGTGATCGTCGACACCGCCGGCCGGCTCGGCATCGACGCCGAGCTGATGCGGCAGGCAGCTGACATCCGCGATGCCGTGCAGCCGCAGGAGATCCTGTTCGTGCTGGACGCGATGGTGGGCCAGGATGCGGTGAACACCGCGCAGGCGTTCGCGGACGGCGTCGGCTTCACCGGCGTGGTGCTGACCAAGCTCGACGGCGACGCCCGCGGTGGTGCCGCGCTGTCGGTGCGCTACATCACGGGCCAGCCGATCATGTTCGCCTCCAACGGTGAGAAGCTCGAAGACTTCGATGTCTTCCACCCGGACCGGATGGCCTCGCGGATCCTGGGCATGGGCGACATGCTCACCCTCATCGAGCAGGCGCAGAAGACCTTCGACGAGGCAGAGGCCGCCAAGATGGCCTCGAAGCTGGCGACCGGCACCGACTTCACGCTGGAGGACTTCCTCGACCAGCTGCAGGCGATCCGCCGGATGGGTCCGATCGGGAACCTGCTCGGCATGCTGCCAGGCGCCGGCCAGATGAAGGAGGCGCTCGCCGCCGTCGACGACAAGGACCTGGACCGCACCGCGGCCATCATCCGGTCGATGACGCCGGCCGAGCGTGCCGAGCCGAAGCTGATCAACGGCTCGCGCCGGCTGCGCATCGCCAACGGATCCGGCGTGGCCGTCTCCGAGGTCAACAACCTGGTGGATCGCTTCTTCGAGGCGCGCAAGATGATGTCGAAGATGGCCGGCATGGGCATGCCCGGCCTCGGCGGAGGCCGGCGCAACCAGCGCAAGGCCGCGAAGAAGGGCAAGAACAAGCAGGCGGGCAAGAACCGGCAGAACCGTGCCCCGTCCCAACCCTCGATGCCGGCCGGCCTCGGCGCGTTCGGCCAGAAACTGCCGGGTGGCTTCAATCCCGGCCAGCTGCCGCCCGGCACCCAGTTGCCCGACCTGTCCAAGCTGAAGTTCCCCAAGAGCTGACGCCGGCCCGGCCAACCGGTGCCGGGCTTGCTGCCGGCCGCTAGGCTGCCGGCGACCACACGCGAGCGGGGGAGGCCCTCATGTCGCTGGCCGGGGGTGGCCACGCGCTGCACCTGCGTGGTGTCTTCCTGCCCGACGAGCAGGAGCGCGACGCCTGGATCGTCGACGGCCGGCTCACCTTCGAGCCCCGGCGGCAGTACGAGACGATCAGCGACGGCGGCTGGGTGGTGCCCGGTTTCATCGACGCGCACTGCCACATCGGGGTCAAGCCGGACGGCTGGGCCGACGAGCAGGAGCAGATCGAGCAGGCGATCCTGAACCGGGACGCGGGAGCCTTGCTGCTGCGCGACGCCGGCTCGCCGGTCGACACCCGCCACATCCAGGAGCGTGCGGAGCTGCCGCGGCTCATCCGGGCGGCCCGCCACATCGCGCGCCCGCGCCGCTACATCCGCTACCTGGGCGTCGAGGTGGAGCCGGAGGACCTGGTCGCCGAGGTCGAGAAGCAGGCCGCTCTCGGGGACGGCTGGATCAAGCTGGCCGCCGACTGGATCGATCGCGAGGTCGGCGACCTCACCCCGACCTGGCCCGATGACGTGCTGGCCCAGGCGATCGGCCGGGCGCACGAGCTGGGCGTGCGGGTGGCGGCCCACGTATTCGGCGAGGACGCGCTGCCGGGCCTGATCGACGCCGGGCTCGACTCGATCGAGCACGGCACCGGCATCACCGACGACCTGTTGGACGTGGTGGCCGCCAAGGGCATCGCCGTCGTGCCGACGCTCATCAACATCGATACCTTTCCGAGCATCGCCGATTCCGGCGCCGGCAAGTACCCGCACTACGCGCGTCACATGCGCCGGCTGTACGGCACCTCCTGGGATCGCATCCACAAGGCGTGGGAGGCCGGGGTGCCGATCTACACCGGCACCGACGCGGGTGGCTCGCTGCTGCACGGCCGGATCCGTGACGAGATCGCGGCGCTGGTGCAGGCGGGCATCCCGCAGGCCGAGGTGATCGCGCAGGCGTCGTGGCGGGGCCGCAACTGGCTCGGCTACCCCGGCCTGGAGGAGGGAGCCCCGGCGGACCTGGTGGTCTATCCGTCGGATCCGCGGGCCGAACTCGGCGTGCTGTGGCAGCCGAGCAGAATCGTGTTACGTGGACGCATCATCAGCTGATCTGCAGCCGGCACTGGTGCGACGGCGGCGGGTGAGCGCGGTGCGCCGCTGGTCGGTCGCCGTCGCGGTCTACCTGCTGGCCGTGTTTCATCGCACCTCGCTGGGCGTGGTGGGGTTGCAGGCCGCGTCCCGCTTCCACATCAGCCCGAGCCAGTTGTCGGTCTTCGTGCTGCTGCAGCTGGGGGTCTATGCCGCCATGCAGATACCGACCGGCGTCCTGGTCGATCGCTACGGCTCACGCCGGCTGCTGGTGGTGGCGGCGCTGACCATGGGACTGGCCCAGGGGCTGTTCGCGGTGGCCGGCAACTACCCGCTGGCGCTGCTGGCCCGGGCCCTGCTCGGCCTCGGTGACGCGCTGACCTTCGTCAGCGTGCTGCGCTTCGCCGCAGGCCAGTTCGCTCCACGCCGCTATCCGCTGATCGTCGCCATCACCAGCACCCTGGGCTCGGTGGGCAACGTGATCGCCACCGTCCCGCTGACAGTGTCGCTGCACCGGCTCGGCTGGTCGCCGACCTTCCTCACCGCGGCTGCGCTGTCCTTCGTGGCAGGCCTGGCCGTCTACCTGATCCTGCCGGCAGCGCCGGCGTTGGCCGGCCGCCCGGGCAGCGTCGAGGAGCTGCGGGCCGCCCTCGGCCGGGTCGGCTCGCGGGTGCGCAGCGCGTGGGGGCTGGCCGGCACCCGTGCCGGTTTCTGGACGCACTTCAGCGCGATGAGCATGTCGGTCATGTTCGGGGTGCTATGGGGTCAGCCGTTCCTGGTGCAGAGCCAGGGGTACAGCCGTGCCGGTGCCAGCGCGCTGTTGCTGGCCGGGGTGCTGGTGGCGATCGCGGTAGGTCCGCTGGTGGGGCTGACGATCGCCCGTTACCCGGCAGGCCGGGTGCCGCTGGCCATCGGCTGCTGCCTGCTGACCGTGCTCGGCTGGTACCTCACGCTCTGGTTGTGCGCGGGACCGGTGCCGCGGCCGGTGCTGGTGCCGCTGGTGCTGCTCACCGCTGCCGGCGGCCCGGTCTCGGGTATCGGGTTCGCGCTGGCGCGCGACTACAACGGTCCCGCCATCGTCGGCACCGCCACCGGTGTGGTGAACGTGGCCGGCTTCGTCGCGGCCATCGCATGCAGCCTCGGGGTCGGCGTCACGCTGAGCCTGGCCGGCGGATCGAGCCGCGCCGATTACCGGCTCGCCTTTGCGGTGGCCACCACGGTGCAGCTGGTGGGCCTGGCCCAGCTGGTGCGCTGGTGGCTGCGCGCCCGGCACGCCGCGCTGCAGGCGCTGGCGCGCGGCGAGTCGGCCCCGGTCCGAGTGGTCCGGCATCGGTGGGATCTCGGCTGAACCGCGCTGTTTCGTCCTGATTCCGCTCCCGGCTAGGGTACGGGCATGACTCAGCGTGGCAGCGTGGCCATCGTCGGCGGCTATGTCGTTCCGATCGACCAGGATCCCATCGGCGAGGCGACGGTGCTCGTCATCGACGGCGTCATCCGCGAGGTCGGCACCGGGGTGAGGGTTCCCGACGGTGTCGAGGTGGTCGATGCCCGCGGCAAGTGGGTGCTGCCCGGGTTCATCGATGCCCACGCACACCTCGGCGTGGCCGAGGAGGGGGAGGGCTGGGCCGGCGACGACGTGAACGAGATGACCGACCCGGTAGGTGCCAGGCTGCGCGCGCTGGACGCGATCAATCCGGCCGAGGAGGGCTTCAAGGACGCGCTGGCCGGCGGCGTCACCTCCGTCGTGGTGAAACCGGGCAGCGGCAACCCGATCGGTGGTCAGACCGTGGCGATCAAGACCTGGGGCCGGATCGTCGATGAGATGGTGCTGAAGTCGCCGGCGTCGATGAAGAGCGCGCTGGGCGAGAACCCCAAGCGGGTGTACGGCGACAAGGGCAAGCTGCCCTCCACCCGGCTCGGGGTGGCGGCGGTGATCCGCGATGCGCTGGGCCGGGCGCAGGACTACCGCGCCCGCCGGGATGCTGCCGCGGCCAAGCAGGAGCCCTTCGATCGGGACCCTTCCCTGGAGGCGCTTGCTACCGTGCTGTCCGGCGAGCTGCCGTGGTGCCAGCACTGCCACCGGGCCGATGACATCGCGACCGCGATCCGGCTCGCCGACGAGTTCGGCTACCGGCTGGTGATCAACCATGCCACCGAGGGCTACTTGCTGGCCGACGTGATCGCCGAGCGCCAGATCCCGTGCGTGGTGGGACCGATGTTCCACACCCGCTCCAAGGTCGAGGTGCGCAACCGCAACCTGGCAAACCCGGGCAAGCTCGCCCGCGCCGGGGTCATGGTCGCACTGACCACCGACCACCCGGTGGTGGCCATCGACTTCTTGGTGCACCAGGCCACCTTCGCCTGGCGGGAGGGCATGCCGCGCGAGGATGCCCTGCGCGCCATCACGATCAACCCGGCCACGATCCTCGGCTTCGACGACCGGGTCGGCTCGCTGACGCCGGGCAAGGACGGCGACGTGGTGATCTGGTCCGGCGACCCGCTGGACGTCATGCAGCGTGCCGAGCGGGTGTTCCTCGAGGGACACCCGGTCTACGCCTACGCCGACGGCGCTCGGGTCGTCAGCAACCCCTATCGCAGGGGTTGACGGCTACGGCCGCAGCCCGTTGGCGCGGATCACCTCGGCGTACCAGCGACCGGAGTCCTTCACCGTGCGGGCCAGGCTGTCGTAGTCGACGTGCACGATGCCGAAGCGTTTCTGATAGCCCCAGGCCCACTCGAAGTTGTCCAGCAGCGACCACAGGTAGTAGCCGCGCACGTCCGCGCCGGCGCTGATCGCATCATGCACGGCGGCCAGGTGCCCGCGCAGGTAATCGATCCGCTGCACATCGTGGATGCGCCCGTCAGCCTCCACCAGGTCGGGGAATGCTGCGCCGTTCTCCGTTATGTACATGGGCAGTCCGGGATAGTCGCGGTGCAGCCGCAGCAGCAGGTCGGTGAACGTCTTCGGCCGGATCGGCCAGCCCATCCCGGTGTGCGGCGGCGGCATCGGCAGCGAGAAGGCCAGATCGGTGCCGGGCCACTCGCTGGCACCGGGCTCGTCGCGCTCCGGGTCGTTCTGCCAGCGGCCGGTCACCTGCGCGCGCAGCTCGTCGGTGGCCGCCGCGATGATGGTGGGGTTGTAGAAGTTCACCCCGAGGGAGTCGATCGCAACGTTGATCTCGGCCAGATCACCGTCGAGCAGGAATGCCCAGTCCGACAGGTGCTTGGTCTCGGTCAGCAGTTCCTGTGGGTAGTGGCCGCGCAGGATCGGATCGAGGAAGATCCGGTTGGCGATCCGGTCGACGTGCTCGGCCGCCGCCTGATCGGCCTCACTGGCCGAAGCCGGGTAGATCTGAGCCACGTTCAGGGTGATCGACAGTGCGGCGTCGGTGAGCGACCGCATTGCGGTGACCGCCCGCCCGTGCGCAAGGTTCAGATGATGCGCGGCCGCCAGCCCGGCGTGCCGGTCGGTCTCACCGGGTGCGTGAATGCCGATCGCATAGCCCAGGAACGCCGAGCAGAACGGCTCGTTCAGGGTGGTGATGCCCGGCACCCGGTCGCCGAGTGCACCGGCGACCGCGACGGCGAAGTCGACGAACCGGTCGGCCGTCTCACGACTGGTCCAGCCACCGAGATTCTGCAGCGACTGGGGCAGATCCCAGTGGTACAGCGTCAGCTGAGGGGTGATGTTGCGCTCCAGCAGGCCGTCCACAAGCCGGGCGTAGAAGTCCAGGCCGGCCTGATTCACCGGGCCGGAGCCACCTGGAATGATCCGGGGCCAGGAGACCGAGAACCGGTACGCAGGCAGCCCGAGTGAGGCCATCAGATCCAGATCCTGCTCGAGCCGGTGGTAGTGATCGCAGGCGATCTCGCCGGTGTCGCCATGCGCGACCTTGCCGGGCGTCGCGCTGAAGACGTCCCAGATGCTGGGCATCCGGCCGTCGGCGTGCACCGCGCCCTCGATCTGGTAGGCCGCGGTGGCCGTGCCCCAGACGAATCCCGGGGGGAAGTGGAGTGCTGGACTGGTCATCCCTTGACTGCTCCCTGCATGATTCCGCCGACGATGTGCCTGCCCAGCAGGGCGAAGACCACGAGCACCGGGATGGTGCCGTACAACGTGCCGGCCATGATGATGGATTGTTCCGGGGCGTAGCCGGTGGCCAGGCTCTGGAAAGAGACCTGCACCGTCGGGTTCTGCGAGCTCAGCGCGATGATCGGCCAGAAGAAGTCGTTCCACGCGGTGAGAAAGGTCAGCATCGCCAGCACCGTCATCGCTGGCCGTACGGCCGGCACGATGATGGAGCGGAAGATGCGGAAGGTACCTGCGCCGTCGACGAAGGCCGCCTCGATCAGCTCGTCGGGGACGGCGCTCGCGACGTACTGGCGCATGAAGAACACGCCGAACGCCGTCACCAGGGTGGGCAGGATGACCGCGGAGATGTGATTGGCCAGCCCCAGCTTAGCCATCAGCATGTACAGCGGGATGATTCCCATCTGCATCGGCACCATCATGGTCGCGATGCAGAGGCCGAGCAGCACGTTGCGGCCGCGAAAGCGCAGTTTGGCGAAGGCAAAACCGGCCAGGGTGCAGAAGGCCACCGTGCCGGCGGTGATACAGGTGGCAACGATCACCGAGTTGATCAGGCCCTTGTTCAACGGGGCCAGCTCCAACGCCTTTCGCACATTGCCGAACAGGGCGCTGCTCGGGAGGAACGGTGGCGTCTTGCGGGCAAGCTCGGCGTTGGTGTGGGAGGCCATCACGATCGTGTAGTACAGCGGGAAGACCGACACCAGGGTCACCACGATCAGTGCCAGGTAGGTTCCCTTGCCGGCGTGCATCGGTTTGCCGGCGGCCGATGTCCGCCCGGTCCGGGCAGGTCGGCCGGTGCTGGTGGTCACCGCCGGTGCGGGCCGCTGCACGGTGCTCGTCATCGCGCCACCTCCACGGTCGCTGCAGCGGTCACCGGTACGCCCAGCTTGTGTTCCCTGCGCCGGGTGAGCAGCAGGTTCACCGCGACGGCGAGCACGATGATCAGGAACATCGTCCAGGCGGTTGCCGATGCCAGCCCGAGCCGGTCATTGGTCCAGCCTTGCTGGTACATCAGCAGCCCCAGGGTCTGGTACTGGTAGGAGGTGCCGCCGTCCGGAATCCCGTTGTGGTAGAGCAGCGGCTCGCCGAACAGCTGCGACGCGCCGATGGTCGACACCACAATGGTGAACAGGATCGTCGGCCGGAGCCCCGGAATGGTGACGTGCCGGAACTGCTGCCAGCGGGAGGCGCCGTCGATTGCGGCCGCCTCGTACAGCGAGGTGTCGATCGCCTGCATGCCGGCCAGGTAGATCAACGCGTTGTAGCCGGTCCAGCGCCAGGTCACGATGGCCGACACCGCGATCTGGGCCGGCCACTTGGAGCCCTGCCAGTCGACCCGCGGCAGGTGCAGCGAGGTCAGCAGCCAGTTGATGATTCCCATGTCCTTGTCGAACAGTTGCAGGAAGATCACCGTGGCCGCGGCCAGGCTGGTCGCGTAGGGCATCAGCATGGCCACCCGGAAGAACGTCCGGCCGCGCAGCTTGTAGTTCAGCAAGTGCGCGATGCCCAGCGCCAGGCACAGCTGCGGCACGGTCGAGATGATGCCGATGGTGATGGTGTTTCGGAATGCGCGCCAGAAGAACTCGTTGGTGAACAGGTTGCGGTAGTTGTCCAGCCCGACCCAGGTCTGCTGGTTGTAGGTGCTGAGCCGGACGTTGTGCAGCGACACCCACGCGGTGTCCAACCACGGGTAGAGGCTGAACGCGGCGAACAGGACGAAGAACGGGGCCACGTAGGCGTAAGCGGCCTTGGTGCCGGGACGCGCGCGCCGCTTCCGCTTGCCCTGCACGCCGATTGCGTGGGTGTCGCTGAGCGTTGTCATGTCAGCCGGTGACCTGCTTGATCGCGCTCATCGCGTCGTTGTAGGCCTTGGACGGATCGGTGCCCTTGGTCTCGACGTTGGTGAGCTGAGTGGTGAAGGCCTGCTGGATCTGGGAGTCGTACAGCCCGATCGGCGGGATCTTCATCTTGTCGGCGATGGAACCGAAGATCTGGCCTACCGGCGCGTTGGAGAAGTAGGCCGAGGTGGCGCCCTTCACCGAGGGGTCGTCGGCGGCGTCCTTGTTGGACGGCCAGTGACCACCCTTTGTCCACATGGTGATCTCCTGCTGCTTGTTGGTCAGCCACTCGACCAGCTGCTCGGCCGCCTTCTGGTGCTTGGATGCCTTCGGCACGCCGAGCCAGGAGCCGCCCCAGTTGGTGGCGCCGCCGGGCAGCACCGGCGCGACGCTCCACTTGCCGCTGTTGGTGTCACCGGCCTGGCTCTGGATGTAGCCCATCATCCAGGTGGGACAGGCAATGGTGGCGAAGGCTCCCGAGGAGAATGCCTTGTTCCACGGGGTGCCGAACTGCTGCAAGCCAGCGGTGATCTTGGCCTGGGCTGCCTCGGTGGAGTACTTCCAGGCGTTCTTCACGCCGTCGCTGTTGGCCACGTCGGGCTTGCCGTCACTGCTGTCATACGCCTCGCTGCCCTGGTAGACCGCGGTGGAGAAGATCGAGCCGGCGCTGTCGACGAAGTGGCTGTTGGCAGGCTTGCTGCTCGAGGCCTCGTACTGCTTGCCGAAGTTGATGTAGTCGTCCCAGGTGGACCACTTGGTGGCCAGCGTGGCGCCGTCGGAGGGCAGACCGGCCGCCTTGAGCAGATCGGGCCGGTAGCAGATGGCTTCCGGTCCGGTGTCGGTGCCCAGGCCCAACGTCTTGCCATCCTTGGTGGTGGCCTGCTGCCACTTCCAGTCGTAGAAGGACGACTTGAGGGTGTTGCCCTCGGGCAGTGCGGCGAAGTCGACGAACTGGTCGGCGTGGTTCTGCACCACGTCGGAGACGAACCCGATCTCGATGCCCTGGACGTCGTCCAGGCCGCTGCCGGAAGCCAGCCGGGTCTTCAGCCGGGTCCAGTAGTCGGCCGACTGCTCGACGTCGTCCTCCTTGATGGTGACGTTCGGGTGCTGCTTCATGTACTCGTCGTAGAGTCCGGCTTCCTTGAAGCCGAAGGTGCCGAACAGGCCGACGGTCAGCGTGACCTTGGCGTTCGGGTCATCTGCGGCTGTTGCGGTTTTGCTCGAAGAACAAGCGGTGATGCCGATGGCGGCGATCGCCAGCGCGGCTGTGGCGCGCCAGCGGAAGGCGCGGGTCGGTCGGGGCATTGAATCCTCCAGCGTGGTTCACGACGGTTCACAGGATGGGCGGGTCGCCGTCATGCCGACCGGCGAAGCTATGAGAGCGCTCTCACGACTGGCAGGAGCATGCGCGACTCGACCGGTTCATGTCAAGGACTCGCAATGAATTTGTTGTCGTCCCAGCGAAATCTGGTCGTCACGTGGCCGACATGCTTATCCAGTAAGCGATTTCAGATGCCAGAGCGCCCCGCGTGTCGTTCGCCGCGGTGGCCGGCGACCGTCGCGCTGGAGCCGTCGACTCGAGCGGGAGCCGTGGATCGAAGCCGGAGCGGGCGGCGTCGAAGCGGAGGAGGCGACGGTGGGCGGAAGGAGTCAGGCGGTCTCACGCTGGATCAGCTCTACCGGCAACACTGTCTGCAGCGGCGCCTGCTCGCCGGCGATCCGCTGCAGCAGCCGGGTGGCCATGGTCCGGCCCATCTCGTTGATGGGCTGCCGGACGGTGGTCAGGGCCGGGTGTGCCAGTTCGGCGTCGCCGATGTCGTCGAAGCCGATCACGGCGACGTCGTCGAAGACCTTGCGCCCGGACGCGACGATGGCCCGCATCGCGCCGATGGCGGTCAGGTCCGAGGCCGCGAAGACCGCGTCCAGAGCCGGCTCGTGCTTCAGCAGTTCGCTCATCGCGGCGTAGCCGCTGGCGATGCTGAAGCTGCCGTGCGCCACCAGCGCGGCCTCACTGGGGCGGCCGGCCAGTTGCAGGGCGCGGTGATATCCGGCCAGCCGGTCCTGGCCGGCACACATGTCCAGCGGGCCGGTGATGGTCGCGACCCGGCCGCGACCGGTGTTCAGTAGGTGCGTGGTGGCCATCGCCGCGCCGCCGAAGTTGTCCGAGTCGACGAAGTACAGCGGCTCGGTCTCGGCCAGCGGCCGGCCGCTGAGCACCGTCGGCACCTGGTGGGCTTCCAGCTCGTGCGGCAGCTGGTCCCGGCCGTGCAGCGACAGCACCAGCACGCCGTCGACGTGACCGCCGCCGGCGTAGTGGATGAAACGGACGTGCTCCTCGTCGGTGGCTGCGACGGTGAAGACCAGCTGCAGGCCGGCCTGGTTGATGACGGTCTGCGCGCCGCGCAGCATGCCGAGGAAGAACGGGTCGGAGAACAGCCGGTCCTCGGTCTCCGTGACCAGGAACGCCACCGAGTCGCTGCGGCCGGTGACCAGTGCCCGCGCTGCCCGGTTGGGCGCGTAGGCGATCTCGTGCGCTGCGCGCTCGACCGCGATCCGGGCCGCCTCGCTGACGTTGGTCGCGCCCCGCAGCACCCGGCTGGCGGTGGCCCGGGACACTCCGGCCCGGGCGGCTACCTCTTCCAGGGTGGGCTGCTGTCGTCCGCTGCCGGCCATCCCGCTCACGGCAGCAGTGTGGCACGGCCTGAGCGTCATCCGCTGGAATCTCGTGCCGATAACGCTTTATAAGAGCTTGCCGCTCGCGTGGACAGGCCCTGCAACGCGCAGGTATCGTCCCAGTGCTCCTCAAATCTCACAAAGGTCTCACGTTGAAGAACCGTCTGCTCGTTCCTGCCGTCATCGCCTCGCTCGCCGGCTCCCTCCTCGCCATCGCGGCCACCGCCAGCACCGCGCAGGCGGCGCCCGCGGCGCAGCTCGGGCGTCCCGCGGCACGGCAGGCGCACGTGGCGCGAACCCCGGCACGCCTGGTCCGGCCGACCCACAGCGGCCAGCCACAGTCTGCCGTCGCGAGCCCGAAGCTCGCCACCTCGCTGCAGGCGCTGGCGGCCAGCCCGATCGGCAGCACCGCGCACGCCAGCGGGATCCCGCTGGCCAAGGACGGCACGGTCAGCGTCACCGTCAACGGCGCTGATGTCACGGCGGCGGCGCGTGCCGTCGGGGCGAAGCTGAGCACGCGTTACCGCGACCAGGCCGACCTGCGGATCAAGCCGGCCGCGCTGGCCGCGCTGGCCGCGCAACCTGGCATCAGCCGGGTGGCCACGACGAAGTTCGCGTTGCCGCAGGCAGCGGTCAGCGAGGGCGTCGCCGCTTCCGGCGCCAGCGCGTGGCAGGCCGCCGCGCCGCAGCTGGGCAACGGGGGAGCTGGCGTCAACATCGCCATCGTCGATGCGGGTTTCCTGAACCTGCAGAACGAGATCTCGAACGGCAACCTGCCCGCGGCCAACGTCGTCTACAACCGGCAGCCCCCGGCCAGCTCCAGCACGCCGGACACCGACCCGGCCAACATGGACCACTGCCTGGGCACCAACACCTACGACGTGAACGGGGATGAGAACACCGATCACGGCACTGCTGTGGCCGAGATCGTGCACCAGATGGTGCCGAACGCGACGCTGTACCTCTATTGCATCCAGTCCTCCACCCAGTTCAACCAGGCCGCCGGGCAGATCATTGCCAACAGCAACACCGTCTCCGGCAAGATCAAGATCGCCAGCAGCTCGCTCGGTTTCCTGGGTGAGGCCCGCGGCGACGGCTTCGGCGGCCCGGACACCACCGAGGGTGCGGT
>DATAKO010000159.1:0-30326 GCA_036261575.1 Jatrophihabitans sp. | reverse complement strand
TCGAAGAAGCCACTTGGGTGATTAGCCGCTGTGTCGGGCAGAGAAACGAGCCAGTGCTTCCTGATTGGCTATGTGATTGGCCCTGGTCGTACCGGAAGAATGTGCAAGCATGAGGCGGTGGCTTCGGCGGCTGTGCCAGCTCTATCTAGGGCTGGCGCTGTACGGCACTTCGATGGCGCTGATGGTGCGGGCGCGGCTCGGACTGGATCCCTGGGACGTGCTGCAGCAGGGCATCGCGCTGAAGGTGCATCACTCCATCGGCACGGTGTCCATCGCGGTCGGCGCGCTGGTGCTGCTGCTGTGGATCCCGCTGCGCCAGCGTCCGGGCCTGGGCACTGTGAGCAACGTGCTGGTGATCGGGCTGGTGATGAACGTGGTGCTCGAGATGGTTCCCGGCCAGCACGGTCTGAGCCGCCAGCTGCCGATGCTGGTCGGGGCAATCCTGCTGTGCGGCCTGGCGACCGGGATGTACATCAGCGCCAGGCTCGGTCCTGGTCCGCGGGACGGGCTGATGACCGGGCTCGCAACCCGCACCGGCTGGTCGATCCGACTGACCCGGACCGTGATCGAGCTCGTCGTGCTCGGCAGCGGCTGGGTGCTCGGTGGCTCGGTCGGCATCGGCACCCTGGCTTTCGCGTTCGGTATCGGGCCGGCAGCGCAGTTCTTCCTCAAATTACTGGCGATTCCGACTGCCGAGGGGGAGCCGTCGCTGGTGCCGGACCCGGTCGCGGCGGCCTGATCGCTCGGCTGGCTGACGCTACTCGTCCTCGTCGTCGGCTCGGGCCAGCCAGGTTGCGAAACGCTCGACGGCGGTCTCGAACTCGGGGTTCAGATCCACGAAGGTCTGCAGCCGCTCGGCAACGTAGGACAGGCTGACCTGCTCGTCACCGCGCCGGGTCTCCAGCTCCTCAATACCTCTGTCGGTAAAGTACATTCTCAATTCACCTCGCCGGGGTAGCGGACGCCCAGCTGCTCCCGCAGGGCGTCGATGTGGGTCAGGATCTCAATGGTGTCCGACGGCGGTACCAGCTGGCTCGTGGTGAGCCCGGCACGCAGGCATCGCGCGACCTCCTCGATCTCGGGGCGGTAGCCGACCGGGCCCGCATCGCCTCGGTGGCGCTGCACCTGGCCGTCCACGGTTGCGAGGGTGAAACCCGACGGGGTGTAGAACCGGTCGTGGAACTCGATCCAGCCGGCACTGCCCTGGATCAGTCCGCGGTACGGTCCGGGCAGCGGCGCCGAACACCACAACTGCGCCTCCCGCCCGTCGCGGTAACCCCATTGCAGCGCCACGGTGGCATCGGCGCCAGTCGCGGCAAGGCTGCCGGTGACCTGGAACGAATCGGGTTTGCCCAGCCACAGCCAGGCGAAGGTGATCGGATAGATGCCCAGGTCCAGCAACGCCCCACCGCCGTTGGCCAGGTCGTAGAGCCGATCGGCCGGATCGTAGGGCCGGCCCAGGCTCATCTCGGCCCGGACCGAGCGCACGTCGCCGATGGCGCCCTCGGCGATCAGCGCGCCGGCCTGCCGGATCAGCGGGTTCGTCCGCATCCACATGGCTTCCATGGCGAAGACGCCGGCTCGCTCGGCGGCGGCGAACACCGCGCGGGCATCAGCCGCGGTCAGGCAGACCGGCTTCTCGATCAGCACCGCCTTACCGGCCTCGATCGCCAGTAGTGCCTGTTCCTTGTGATGCGGGTGGGTGGTCGCGACGTAAACTACGTCGACGTCGGGGTCCTCGACGAGTTCGGCGTAGTCACCGTAGGCGCGGCGCGCGCCGAAGCGTGCCGCGAAGGCCGCGGCGCGCGGCTGCTCGCGAGCCGCCACCGCGACCAGCTCGTTGCCGGCGGTCCCGGCCAGGTCCGTAGCGACCGTCGCGGCGATGCCGCCGGCCCCGATAAAGCCCCAGCGCACGGGCCGGTCGGCATCGATGCTCATGGGTTCAACCTAGCGGCCGCCGCCGGCCGCCCCCGGTTCAGCCCAGCGCGGTGGCCACCACCTCGGCCTGCTGCTGCTCGTGCACGGCAACCGAACCCACCGCGGGGGAGGCCGAGGCCTTGCGGGAAGCGCGGTAGATCGGGCGCTGGTCACCGGCCGCGGCCAGCCGGTCGGGCAGGTTCAGCGCGATGAACGGGAACGCGCCCTGGTTCATCGGCTCCTCCTGCGCCCACACCAGCTGCGCGCTCGGATACTTCGCAAGTTCGGCGGCGATCTCCTCGCCATGCAACGGGTAGAGCTGCTCGAGCCGAATGATGGCGACGTCATCGCGCCGTTGCTCGGCACGCGCGGCGGCGAGGTCGTAATAGATCTTGCCGGCGCAGAGCACCACCCGAGTGACCTTGGCCGGGTCGACGGTCTCGTCGCCGATCACCGGACGGAACGCGCCCTCGGTGAACTCGGCCAGCTGGCTCACCGCCGCCTTCAACCGCAGCAGCGACTTCGGGGTGAACGCGATCAGCGGCCGGTTCAAACCGGCCAGCGCCTGCCGCCGCAGCAGGTGGAAGTAGTTGGCCGGGCTGGAGCACATGGCCACCGTCATGTTGTTCTCGGCGCACAGCTGCAGGAACCGTTCCGGACGGCCGGACGAATGATCCGGTCCCTGTCCCTCGTAGCCGTGCGGCAGCAGCAGCGTGACCGAGGACCGCTGGCCCCACTTGGCCTCGCCGGAGGCGATGAACTCATCGATGATGGTCTGCGCGCCGTCGGCGAAGTCGCCGAACTGAGCTTCCCAGAGCACCAGGGTGTTCTTGTCCGCCACCGAGTAGCCGTACTCGAAACCCATCGCCGCGTACTCCGACAGCAGCGAGTCGTAGACCCGGAAGTGCCCGGGCGCATCGGGCCGGTGCCGCAGCGGGGTGTACTCCTCGCCGGTGTTGCGATCGATCAGCACAGCGTGCCGCTGGGTGAAGGTGCCGCGCCGGGAGTCCTGTCCGGCCAGCCGCACCGACTTGCCGTCCACGGTCAGCGAGCCGAGTGCCAGCAGTTCGGCTGTCGCCCAATCCACATCGCCACCGGTGGTCTGTGCCACCCGGCGATCGATCTGCGGCTTGAGCCGCGGGTGAATCGTGAAACCGGTCGGGTGGTTGGCGTAGAGCTCGCCCATCGTCTTGATGATCTCGGCCGGCACCGCCGTCCGCACCACCGGCTCGTCCTCGGTCTCCACCATGGCCGGTTCCGGCCGCGGCGTGGACGAGGCGTCCCGGGTCTCGACGAAGACCTTCTCCAGTTGCGCCCGGAAGTCGCGCAGCGCCTCCTCGGCATCGTCGAGGGTGATGTCGCCCCGACCGATCAACGCCTCGGTGTAGAGCTTTCGCACCGAGCGCTTGTTGTCGATGATGTCGTACATCAGCGGCTGGGTGAAAGACGGGTTGTCGCTCTCGTTGTGACCCCGGCGGCGGTAGCAGATCATGTCGATCACGACGTCCTTCTTGAACGCCAACCGGTAGAGCACAGCGAGCTTGGCAACCCGGACGCAGGCCTCCGGGTCGTCACCGTTGACGTGGAAGATGGGCGCCGAGATCATCCGGGCCACGTCGGTGGCGTAGAGGCTGGAGCGTGACTGCGCGGGCGAGGTGGTGAAGCCCACCTGGTTGTTCACCACGACGTGCACGGTGCCGCCGGTGCGGTAGCCGCGCAGCTGGGACAGGTTCAGCGTCTCGGCCACCACGCCCTGGCCGGCGAAGGCGGCGTCGCCGTGCATCAGCACCGGCAGCACGGTGAAGCCGTCCTCGCCCTTGTCGAGCATGTCCTGCTTGGCGCGGACTATTCCTTCCAGGACCGGGTTGACCGCCTCCAGGTGGGAGGGGTTGGCGGTGAGTTCGACCGCGATGCTGGAGCCACTCTCGGCCCGGTAGGTGCCGTGCGCGCCCAAGTGGTACTTCACGTCACCGGAGCCCTGCGCGGTGCCCGGATCGATGTTGCCCTCGAACTCGTTGAAGATCTTGGCGTAGGGCTTGCCGACGATGTTGGCAAGAACGTTGAGCCGGCCGCGGTGCGGCATGCCGATCACGACTTCATCGAGCTCGTTGTCGGCGGCGGTGGCCAGCACCGCATCGAGCAGCGCGATGACCGTCTCGGCTCCTTCGAGGGAGAACCGCTTCTGGCCGACGTACTTGGTCTGCAGGAAGGTCTCGAAGGCCTCGGCCACGTTCAGCCGGGACAGGATGTGCTTCTGCTCATCCTTGGTCGGAGCGTCGGCCTTGACCTCGATGTGGCTCTGGATCCAGGCCCGTTCCTCGGGGTCGATGATGTGCATGTATTCGACGCCGACCCGCCGGCAGTACGCGTCGCGCAGGACGCCGAGGATGTCGCGCAACTTCATCAGCTTCTGCCCGGCGAAGCCGCCGACCGGGAACTCCCGGTCCAGGTCCCAGATGGTCAGGCCGTGCTTGGTGATGTCGAGATCGGGATGGGTACGGATCTTGAACTCGAGCGGATCGGTGTCGGCCATCAGGTGCCCGGAGGTGCGGTAGGCGTTGATGAGCTCGATGACCCGGGCCGCCTTGTCGATCTGGCCCTCGTGGCTGAACTCCCGGTCGGTCAGCCAGACGGCCGGCTCGTAGGGGATGCGCAGGGAGGCGAAGACGTCGTAGTAGAAGCTGTCCTCACCCAGCAGCAGCTGGTGCACCTTGCGCAGGAACTCCCCGCTCTGCGCGCCCTGGATGATGCGGTGGTCGTACGTCGAGGTGAGCGTCATGATCTTGGAGATGCCCATGTCGGCCAGCGCATCGGGGTGCATGCCGCTGAACTCGGCCGGGTACTCCATCGAGCCGACGCCGACGATTGTGCCCTGGCCCTGCATCAACCGGGGCACCGAATGGTTGGTGCCGATGGTGCCCGGGTTGGTCAGGCTGATCGTCGAGCCGGCGAAGTCCTCAGCCGTCAGCTTGCCGTTGCGGGCGCGCCGGATGATGTCCTCGTACGCGGTCCAGAAGGCGGCGAAGTCCATCGTCTCGACCGCCTTGATCGCGGCCACGACCAGCGACCGGCCGCCGTCCTTGCCGGGCAGGTCGATGGCCAGGCCGAAGTTCACGTGCTCCGGGGTGATCACCGCCGGCTTGCCGTCCTCGGTCATCGCGAACGACCGGTTCATCTCCGGGTGCTCGGCCAAGGCTCGCACCACCGCATAGCCGATCAGGTGGGTGAAGCTGACCTTGCCGCCGCGGCCCCGGCGCAGGTGGTTGTTGATGATGATCCGGTTGTCGGCGAGCAGCTTGGCAGGAACCGCCCGGACGCTGGTGGCGGTCGGGATCTCCAGCGACGCCTGCATGTTGGTGACGATCTTGGCCGGTGCGCCACGCAGCACGGTGGCGTCGGCGGTGGCGCTGGGCGCTACGGACGGTGTGGTCCACGCCGGCGCAGCCGCGGCCGGCCGGGCCGGCGCGGCGGCGGTGGCCGAGGCCTCCGTAGCGGCGGCCTTGGGAGTGGCAGCCGAGGCTGAAGGGCCCGCGGCGGGCGCGCTCGCGCCGGGCACGGCCACCTGGGCGGGTCCGTTGCTCGCGGCCTGGCCCCTGCCCGCCCGGCCGTTGCTCTCCGGAGTGCCAGCCTCGATGTGGCCAGAGTGCCCGTCACCGGGCACCGCCGTGGTGGCGCCGGCTGGCTTGTAGTCGGCGAAGAAGTCGTGCCAGGCAGCGTCGACACCGTTCGGGTCGGCCAGGTAACGCTCGTACATCTCCTCCACGAGCCACTCGTTGGCTCCGAAGTCCGTGTTGGAGGCTGCGGGTTCACTGCCGGTCGACGACTGCGCGGTCACGTTGGTGTCCACCTTCTTCGCTTTGTACGTAACCCAGGGGTGGGCACGCCCCGTCGAAGGCTGACTCGGCGACTGCCTGCTACGGCCACGAACCCGAACGTCAAGCCTACGCGTAGCGGCAGCGCCGGTGCAGGGGCTTGCGGGTCCGCCCTGCCGATATCTCGGTGCGGTTGCTCACAACCGCACTCAGCTGATGTCGCGGTTCAGGCTGAGGTAGCCACCGGCGACCAGCAGCACCAGGCACCAAACCAGCAGAATCACGCCGCCGGCCCACGGAGAGACATGCACGACGTCGTGTGGCAAGCCGTAGTTGTTCCGATCCCGCGAGGTGAAGGCGTTCAGCGCGCCCGCCGGCTCGAACAGGTAGACGCGGCGGATCCAGGGGATACCGGCGAAGAAGATGTTGAGCACGCTCAGGTAGACGATGCCGACCACCATGCCCGCCGCCTGGTTGCGGATCAGCGCGCCGAGTCCGAGGCCGAAGAAGGCCAGCAGGATCAGCGCGATGAAGTTGCGCACCATGCCCGCGCCGGACCCGTCGCTGAACTGGACCGGAAAGCCCTTGGCATGCAGGCAGATCACTGCAACCACGAGATTGACGACGAGGCAGACCAGCCCGTAGGGGATGGCGAACAACACGAAGGCCAGGGCCTTGCCGATCAGCAGCTGCCAGCGACCCGGATTGGCCAGCAGGGTAGGGGTGATCGTCTTGTGCCGGAACTCGGTGGTCAGGCCCAGAATGCCCAGCACGACCAGGGCCACGCCCGCAGTTCCGAAATTCGTCCAGATGCTGAAGTAGTTGATCCCAGCTGTCGCGGTGCTGGAGTCGATGGTCAGCGTGGTGCCCAGCGTGGCCGCGGTGGTGATCGCGACGACCAGAACGAACATCCAGAACCACACCTGGGTGCTGCGGATCTTCAGTACCTCGGACTTGATCAGGTTGATCATCAGAGCGCCCCCGTCCCGTGCGCGCCTGCCGGCTGGTGCTGTGGTGGCGGCGGCTGATCGAAGCCCTGGGCCTGGTACGCGCCCTCGGTCAGGGTGAAGAACAGCTGCTCCAGGTTGAACTCCTCAAGCCTGAGCTCGTGCAGCTCGACCTGATTGGCGAACGCCAGATGTCCGATCTGGGCCAGATCCTCCGTCTGCACCCGCAACGAACCGTCCGGCTCCGTGTTGCCGGCCAGGCCGGCCTGTTGCAGCGCCGTCACCAGCGGCGCCAGCGCCGGTCCGCGCACGATCGCGTGCGTGGTGCCGGCCGACAGTTCGGCGAGCGTGCCAGCTTTCACCAGCCGGCCGCGGTTCAGGATGACCGCCCGGTCGGCGACCTCCTGCACCTCCGAGAGCTGGTGGCTGGAAACGAGCACAGTGCGGCCCTCGCCGGCCAGGTGCCGGAAGAAGCCGCGCAACCACCGGATGCCCTCGGGGTCCAGACCGTTCGCGGGCTCGTCGAGAATCAGCACCGGCGGGTCGCCGAGCAGTGTCGCGGCGAGACCGAGTCGCTGCCGCATGCCCATCGAGTAGCCCTTGGTCTTCTTCTTCGCGTCCGCCGAGAGTCCGACCAGTTCGAGCACCTCGTCCGCGCGCCGGGCAGGCAGGCCGGCCGCGGCGCAGTAGATCCGCAGGTGCTGCAGCCCGGTGTGTGCGGGGTGGAAGGAGGACGCCTCTAGCGCCGCGCCGACGGTCTTCATCGGCTCGGCCAGCTGGGCATAGCGCTGCCCGTTGATGGTGGCGGTGCCGGCGGTCGGGGAGATCAGTCCGAGCAGCATCCGCAGCGTCGTCGTCTTGCCGGCGCCGTTCGGCCCGAGGAAGCCGGTCACCGAACCCGGCTCGACGGTGAAGGACAGGTCGTCCACCGCGCGCTGCTGGCCGAAGGTCTTCGTCAGGTGGTCGACGACTATCCGGCCGTGATCGGAGCTTCTGGGCCCGGTGGCCATCTGGTTCGAGACGGTCATACCGGTATCCAAACAGACAGCGCCGTGGGCGCCGGGTATGTGGCGCGCGCAACTACTCAGGCTGCTGCCAGCTCCGTGAGCCAGGCCGCCAGCTGGGCTGGTTCGTCCAGCTGCAGATCGGTGCTGGCCCGCAGCTCGTCCACCGCGCCGACCGCGATGCTGACCGCGGGCCGACCGGTGCGCTCACCCCAGCTGCGTATCGCATCGACACCCGGCAGGTCGCCCAGGTCGTCACCGGCGAACAGCGCAGCCGTGGTCATGTCGGTCAGCATGCCGGTCAGTGCTGTCGCCTTGGACAGGCCGGGGATGCGGATCTCGATCACCTGCTTGCCCGGATGCGCCTCCAGGCCGCGCTCGCTGACCAGGCGCGGCACGATGTGGCCCAGCTCGCGCAGTCGCTGCTCGGGGTTGTCAGCCTTGCGCGCGTGCACGACCAGCGACAGGCGCTTGTCCTCCAGCCACACGCCGGGCGGCAGCAGCGGCGGCAGCAGCCGGCGCAGCTCGTCCAGTGCCGGTGGCTCCTCCCGGGTGGACAGCCGGCCGGCTTGCCAGCTTTCGGCGCCGTGCAGTCCCGACACCACCACATCGGGGATGCGCTGCAGCTCGCCGAGCTCGAGCACGGTCTCGGCGTCGCGGCCGGTCACGATCGCGATCCGGGCACCGCGGTGGGTCAGCTCGATCAGCGCCTCGATCGCGCCTGGCACTGGCCGGGCCGCCATCGGGTCCGGGACCAGCTCCGACAGCGTGCCGTCGAAGTCGAGGGCGAGCAGCGCCCCGTCCAGGTGTGGCCGCAACGCGGCTGGGGTAGTCACGCCTGCGACGCTAGCCCGGCCGCTCGCGCGCCCAGCAGGGCGGCACCCACCTGTCCCGCCTTCGCGCCGAATCGGGCCGATGTCAGTTCCGGCGGTGGCCGCCAGGCGAGGGCATCGGTCAGCTGCTGGCGAACCGGGTCGAGCAGGGCCGCGCCGGCCAGGGACAGCCCGCCACCGAGCACGATGAGGCCCGGGTCGGTGAGCAGGGTGGCGAAGACGAGGCTGCGCGCCAGGGCGGTCACGGCCTGTTGGAAGACTTCGTGCGCGGCCGGTTCCCCGGCTGCCGCCCGGGCAAGCACGTCCTGTGCGGTGGCCGGCCGGCCGCTGGCGTGCGCGTAGCGGCGGGCGATCGCTGCGGCGCTGGCATAGGTCTCGGTGCAACCGCGCTGCCCGCACGCGCATCGGGCACCGTCGGGAAACACCGGTACATGGCCCAGCTCACCGGCCAGCTGCCGGGCACCGACCGTCACCGTGCCCTCGATGATCGAGGCCGCCGCGATACCGGTGCCGATGGAGACGAACAGGGCGTGCGAGTGTCCGCGCGCCGCGCCCAGTGCCAGCTCGGCCCGGGCCGCAGCGCGCACGTCGTGGTCGATCGCGACCGGCAGCCCGGCCCGTTGCGCCAGCTGGGCGCGGATCGGCAGGTTCCGCCAGCCCAGGTTCGCCGAGTACCGCGCGATCCCGTTCTCGGCATCAACCGCGCCGGGCATGATCACGCCGACCCCGCCCACCGGTCCCTCGCGCAACGAGCCGATGGTCTCGGTGATCGCAGCAAGTACGGCCGGCACGCCGGAGCCCACGGGGGTGGCGAGGCTGTGCTCGGCGAGTACCTGCACGTCCGCTGCCGTGACGCTGCACCGGGCGGCCTTGATCGCCGTGCCGCCGACATCGACCGCGATCACCAGCCGTGGCGGGCCTGGCGTGCTCACGACGTTGTTCCTCTCACGCCACGCACACCATTCCTGTCCGCGCGGCGGACACCGCGCTGTGGGAAGTGGTCTACACCATTCAAGCGGTCGTGGCAACGCGAGAGGGGCGATCAGGGCAGCAGCAGGCACGAGTCTCCGAACTCATGCCACAGGTAACCGCCGGCCACGGCGGCGTCGTAGGCCCGCTGGGCGAGCGCGCTGCCCGCCACCGACTCCACCAGCAGCAGGTGCGAGGCGTTCGGGTCGTGCCAGCCGGTGAGCAGGCCGGAAACCACTCGGGCCGGCCGGTCGGGACCGACGACGTGCTCGGTCCAGCCACGCCTGGCGATCACCGTGCCGGAATCGTCGACAGCCGATTCCAGCGCCCGGGTCACCGTGGTGCCGACCGCGATGACCCTGCCGCCCGCGCACCGGACGTCATTGACCACGCGCGCGGTACTTGCCGGAACCTCGAACCACTCCGGTTGCGGGCCTTCGCCGGCCTCCTGTGAGGAGACTCCGGTGTGCAGCGTGATCGGGCAGACGAGTACCCCGTCGGCCACCAGGCGGGTGAGAAGTTCGGTACTGAAAGGTCGCCCGGCGCTGGGCATCTCGGCGCTACCCGGCCGGGTGCCGAACACGGTCTGGTAGTCCTGCAGCGGCCAGCGCCGGCTCAGGTAGCCGTAGCCGATCGGCCGGCCGTGCTCGGCCAGCAGCCGCTCGAACGGAGTGCTGGACTCGATGCGGGCGCGCCAGAGTCTGGTGCCGGATCCGGTCGGTGAGCGGCGGCCGTCAGCCGGATACGGCTCCCGCAGCCACACCGTGCTGGCTGGCAGGGACACCCGATCGTGGGTCATGGCCGGGACGACGGCGAAGTGGTCGCCGGGTCGCGCGTCGAGCACCGCGCTGGTCGCGTCCGGCGCGGTGCGAAGCTCGATCACCCAGTCGCCGTCGGTAAGCCTGCTGGCCACATGCAAGACCAGCGGCCGGCCCTCGGTCGACTGCAGGTCCAGTTCTGCCGCAATCGTCTGGGAGTTGTTGATCACCACCAGATCGCCGGGCTGCAGGAACTGCGGCAGGTCGGCGAAGCGGGCGTGGCTGATCTCGGCTGTACCGGCCTCGGCCACCAGTAGCCGTACCTGATCGCGGCGCAGGCCGCGCCGCTCTGCCGGCTCGGCGGCGAAGCGGTCGACCGGCCGGTCGAACCGGATGCTGGGCTGGTGCAGGATCGTGGTCATGAATGTCCTTTCACTACGGGGAGATTTCCTGGTGAACCGGCAACTGAGGTCATGCCGCGACGAACTCCGCGGCCGCTCGTAGCCGGTACCGGCCGCTGGGTGGCCGGTCCTCGATCAGGCGCAGCAGCGCCGGCAGCACGGTGGCGGGCAGCGGCCGGTCGCTGATGTCCTGCCCGGGAAAAGCGGCCTGGTGCAGTTCGGTGCGCAGGTCTCCTGGGTCCACCGCGTAGCAGGCGAGCTCGGGGTTCTCGCCGCCGAGAGTGCGGGTGAGCTGATCGAGCGCTGCCTTGCCCGAGCCGTAACCGCCCCAGCCCGGATAGCCGGCAACGGCCGCGTCCGAGGACAGGTTCAGGACAGCGCCCTGTGCTCGGAGCAGGTTGGCACGCAGCAGCTGGAACAGCGCCAGCGGTGCCAGCACGTTCACCTCGTAGGAGGAAGCGATCGCGGAAAGCTGCGCGGACGCCAGCGGGGGCAGCGGGGTTTCTCCCAGGGTGCTGGCGTTGTTCACCAGCAGGTCCAGCGGGCGGTCGCCGACTGCGGCGGCCAGTCTCTGCCGGTGTGCCCGGTCCGCCACATCACCGGCCAGTGCAATGACTCCGGCGCGGTGGCGGTAGCACTCCTGCAGCCGGTCAGCCGATCTGGCGTCCGTGATGACCTGCCAGTTGCGCCCCAGCAGGGCTTCGGTGAGTTCCCGGCCCAGCCCGGCCGAGCCTCCGGTGATCAGTGCACGTGGCATGCCTACCTCATCTCCTCGAATGTCTGAGGTAAGTGTTGAAGTTGAAGTCAGGTTCAAGTCAAGGCAGACTTGGCTCATGCGGCCCACCGACATGCTGACAGTTTCCGAGGTGGCCCGGCGCAGTGGCTTCGCCGCGTCGGCACTGCGCTTCTACGAGCGGCAGGGGCTGATCCACGCCAGCCGGACCGCCGGCGGCCAACGACGCTACGAGCGCAGCGTGCTCAGGAGGCTTGCCTTCATCCGGGCGGCCCGCAACGTCGGGCTGAACCTGGACGAGGTTCGGTCGGAGCTGGACCGGCTACCCGAGGGGCGCACACCGACCAAGGCCGACTGGTCGAGAATCTCCCGCGACTGGCGAGGGCGGCTGGACGAGCAGATCCAGGCGCTGCAGGCGCTGCGCGCCGGACTGGACAGCTGTATCGGCTGCGGTTGCCTGTCGCTGCGCCAGTGCGCCTTCTCCAATCCTGCCGACATCGCGGGCACCCGGGTCAGCGCGGGCGCCGCCTTTCTGCCGCCCGCGCTGACCCGGGCACCGGAAGGCTAGGCCGAGCGCTCGAGAGCTCCAGAGCGCCAACCACCGAGGGGGCTACCGGGCCTCGCCCGGATTGCCGTCGGCATCGACGACCGGCTGACCGGACAGTTGCCACGCCTGCATGCCACCCTCGAGATTGGCCACCTGCCAGCCGGCCTGGTTCAGTGCCCGGGTCACCATCGCCGAGCGACCGCCGATGTGGCAGACGCACACCAGCTGTCGGTCGCGAGGCAGCTCGCCCGCGCGCTGGTTGAGCGCCGACAGCGGCAGGTGGCGGGCCTGCGGTGCGTGGCCGGCATCCCATTCATCCTGCTCGCGAACATCGATCAGCAACGCGCCGTCGGCCAGCAGTTGCAGTGCCTCGGCCACTGTCACATCGCTCATGCGGCAAGCCTACGGAGCGCGCATCAGCGCTGGTCGGCCGGTGCGCATGTCATCCAGGCAAGCCGGCGCGGGCTACTCGGCGGCCCAGACCATCCGGTAGCGGATGCCGGTCGGCTCGAAAGTGCGCCCGGCGCTTGTCGCCTCGTCCTCGGTCAGGAAACTGCCTGGTTGATCGGGCTCGCCGATCACCATCACCGGTTCGGTGCTGATCCGAGGCTCTCCGGTATACCCGCGTTCGGCTGCCGAGACCCGACCGGAGTGCAGTGCTGCCTCCAGCTCGGACAGGTCGTTGGCGTCGGCGATGTCGCCGCCGAAGGTCCACTCAGGCAATCCGGTCATGCGCCTACTGTCGCACACGCGTGCGGCGCTGCACCGGCCGCTCGCCGGAGCCACGCTCGATCAGCCTGGTCGGCAGCCGTTGCTTGAAGACCGGCCGGTCGTTGCCCGACAGTCGCTGCACCACCAGCTCGGCGGCGAGCTCACCCATCCGCTCGGGGGAGTGGCTGATCACGGTCACCCCGAGCAGATCGGCCAGATCGAAATCGTCGAATCCGACCAGCGCCGGCGGCGAAGGCAGGTCTCGGATGGCGCGCAGCGCGCCGACGGTGATCCGGTTGTTCGTGGTGAACAGTGCGGTGGGTGGCCAGCGCATCGCGAGCAGTTCCCGAGCAGCCCGTTCGGCGGCTTCGCTGTCGTGGGAGTCGACGCGCAGGTAGCGCTGCCAGTTCTCGATCCCAGCGGCGGCCATCGCGTCCTGGAAGCCGGCGACCCGTTCCCGGTGGGTCGCCAGTCGGCTGAGGTCACCGATCAGGCCGATCCGGCGGTGCCCTTGCGCGATCAGGTGTTCGGCCGCGCAGCGCGCGCCGCCGACGTTGTCGAGCTCGATCGTGTCCGCTTCGATGCCGGCGGGCGGGCGGTCCAGGAAGGTCACCGGGATGCCCAGCTTGCGCTCACCCGCGAGGTAGCTGTGATCGTCCAGGCAGGTGGTCAGCAGCAGCCCGCTCACCCTGCGCTCCAGCAGCTCGGCGGTCAGCTGCCGCTCGAGCACCGGGCTCTCGTCGCTGGAGGCGGTGATCAGTTGTAGGTCGGCCGCGCGCAGGATCCGCTCGGCGCCGCGGGCAATGCGCGCGTAGAACGGGTTGGCCAGGTCGCTGATGATGAGCCCGACAGTCGAAGAGCGAGCCCCGGCACGCAACTCGCGCGCGATCACGTTGAGCCGGAACCCGAGTTCCTCGGCTGCCGCATGCACCTTGCGTGCGGTGTCGGCCGAGACGTATGGCTCGTCGTTGAGCACCCGGGATGCGGTCTTCACACTGACCCCGGCCCGGTGCGCGACCTGCACCAGGGTCGGTCGGGCGCTCTGCTCTCTGCTCACAGTGCGCACATCAAACCGCACCGGCGACGTGGCTGGCAATCGCCGGCGAACCTGGGAATGAGATGTTGACAACGATGTCAGGTAGCGGCAGGGTGAGTGCGCCGGCGGGGGCGCCGAGGTTGTCAGCTGTGCACACCGAGGAGATCCATGTCAGGCCATTCCCGCACCCGCTCGCGCGCGCTGCTCGCGGCCGTCGCCGGAGCCGCGTTGACCGCGTCCGTGCTGTCGGTGTTCACCATGCCCGCTGCCTCGGCCGCGCCGGTCGGCGGGTCGTTCGCCACCTCGTTCGAGTCCAGCGATCCGGCGGCGCTCAGCAGCACCGTGGAGTACCGGGGCAAGAACCGTCCGATCCAGTCGGGCGTGGCGGGCATCAGCGCACACCTGCCCGGCAGCGTCATCAGCTCCAGCACGCCGATCAGCGCCAGCGCGGAGAATCCGCCCGCCGAGATCGCCAGCAACCTCGCCGACGGCGATGCCAGTACCAAATGGCTTGCCTTCCAGGCAAGTGCGACCCTGACCTACCACCTGCCGGCGCCGGCCAAGGTCGACACCTACGCGCTGACCTCGGCCAACGACGCACCCGAACGTGATCCGGCCGGCTGGACGCTCGCGGGCTCCACCGACGGCACGACCTGGACCACTCTCGATACCCGCGGCGGTCAGAGTTGGACTGCTCGGCAGACCCAGAACAAGTACACCGTGCCCGCGGCCAGTGTGGGCAGCTTCAGCTACTACCGGCTCGCCATAGCGGCACCGCAGAGCGGCTCCCTGCTCCAACTGGCCGACTGGGACCTGGCCGTGACCAGCACCGCTGGCAGCGCTGAGCCGATGGTGACGGCGACCGGCAATGGTCCGACCAGCGGACTCAACATCAAGCAGCGGGCCGGTTTCACCGGAATGCATGCCTATTCCTACGCCGGCCAGCAGACCGTCACCGGGCATGCCTACGAGACGAACGTGATCCAGTCCGGTCTCAACATCAAGGTCGGCCCGCAGACTCGGCTGAGCTACGTGATCCTGCCCCAATTCACCGCCGCGAACCTGGATTACCCTTCGACGTACGCAGCGATCGACCTGCACTTCACCGACGGCAGCTACCTGTCGCAGCTGTCCCCGCTCGATCAGCATGGTGTCGACTTCACCGCCCGTGGTCAGGGTCTGGGCAAGATCCTCTACGCCGACCAGTGGAACTACGAGAGTTCCGACATCGGCACCTGGGCTAGTGGCAAGACCATCGACCGGATCCTGCTCGCCTACGACGACCCGAAGGCCAAGGCCGGCGCGCAGTTCGGCGGCTGGGTGGATGACGTGAAGATCGACCCCGCCCCCGCCCAGGTCGACGCCTCGACGCTGACCAACGTCGTCGACACCCGGCGGGGGACCAATGCCTCCGGCTCGTTCTCTCGCGGCAACACTCTGCCGATCAGCGCGGTACCCAACGGCTTCACCTTCTTCTCGCCGGTCACCGACGCCACCTCCCAGAGCTGGGAGTACTACTACCAGCAAGCCAACGACGCGCAGAACAACCCGGAGCTGCAGGGCATTTCGATCTCCCATGAGCCCAGCCCATGGATGGGTGACCGCAATCAGCTCTCGGTCATGCCCTCGATCGCGACCGCCGTCACTGGTAGCCCCACCGGCCGGGCGCTTGCCTTCACCCACAACGACGAGATCGCTCGCCCGGACTACTACTCGGTCAGCTTCGGCAACGGCATCAGGGCAGAGCTGACCCCGACCGACCACGGCGGCGAGCTGCGTTTCACTTTTCCGGCAAACGCGAATCACACCGGTACTCTGATCTTCGACACCGTCGACAACAATGGTTCCTTCGTGCTCGACCCGGCGAGAGGCACGCTGTCCGGCTGGGTCGACAACGGCAGCGGGCTCTCGGTGGGCCGCAGCCGGATGTTCTTCGCCGGCACTTTCTCGGCCCTGCCGACCGCGACCGGTGCCGCGCCGGGCGGGCACACCGGTACCAGCTTCGCCACCTTCGACACTGCCGCTTCGGCCACGGTGACGCTGCAGCTGGCAACCTCGTTCATCGGTCTGGCCCAGGCACAGCACAACGCCGCGCTGGAACTTGCGGGCAAGTCCTTCGACCAGGTGCATGCCGAGGCGACCGCTGCCTGGCAGAGCCGGCTCGGCGTGGTCAGCGTGTCGGGGGAGACTGACACCCAGCGGGAGACGCTGTATTCCAACCTGTACCGGTTGAACCTCTACCCGAACTCGCAGTTCGAGAACACCGGCACCGCGACGGCTCCGGTGTACAAGTACGCGAGCCCGGTGGCGGACCCGAACGCGACCGCCACAGCGACCACGACCGGCGCCAAGGTGATGGCCGGAAAGGTCTACGTCAACAACGGCTTCTGGGACACGTACCGGACCGTATGGCCGGCCTACTCGCTGCTCTATCCAGACGTTGCCGCCCAGCTTATCGACGGCTTCGTCCAGCAGTACCGCGACGGTGGCTGGATCGCACGCTGGTCCTCGCCCGGCTATGCCGACCTGATGACCGGCACCAGCAGTGACGTGGCGTTCGCCGGCGCCTACCTGAGGGGCGTGCCGGAGCGGGACCCGCTGGCCACCTATGACGCCGCGTTGAAGAATGCCACGGTGCTTCCGACCAATTCCGGGGTGGGTCGCAAGGGCCTGGCCACCTCGGAGTTCGAGAAGTACACCGACACCGGCACCGGCGAGAGCGTCTCCTGGGCACTGGAGGGTGACATCAACGACGAGGGCCTGTCACAGATGGCGGCCGCGCTGGCGAAGGACCCTCGTACGCCGAAGGCTCGCGTTCAGGAGCTCAAGGACGAGGCTGCCTACTTCGCAGACCGTGCCGGCCAGTACGTGAACCTGTTCGACCCGGCGATCGGCTTCTTCCAGGGTCGAAACGCCGACGGCAGCTTCAACCAGACTGCTGCGCAGTACGACCCGGAGAGCTGGGGCGGGGTGTACACCGAGACCGACGGCTGGAACTTCGCCTTCCACGCACCGCAGGACGGGCAGGGCTTGGCCGACCTGTACGGCGGCCGCGCGGCCCTGGAGAAGAAGCTCGATCAGTTCTTCGCCACGCCTGAGAAGGCGGACAAGCCCGGCGGCTACGGCGGTGTGATCCACGAGATGGTCGAGGCTCGCGCGGTCCGGATGGGCCAGTTCGGCATGAGCAACCAGCCCTCGCACCACATCCCGTACATGTACGACTACGTCGGGGCTCCGCAGAAGACGCAGGCCCTTGTGCGCCAGGTGATGCAGCGGCTCTACGTCGGCGACGAGATCGGCCAGGGTTACACCGGCGACGAGGACAACGGAGAGATGTCCTCCTGGTACATCCTGTCCTCGCTCGGCATCTATCCGCTGCAGTCGGGTTCGAAGAACTGGGCCATCGGCAGCCCGCTGTTCCCGCATGTGGTGGTGCACCGCAGCTCGGGCGACCTGCCCATCGACGCCAAGAACAACTCGACGGCCAACGTCTACATCCAGTCGTTGAAGGTCGACGGCCGCACGCACCACTCGACCAACCTGACCACGGCAGACCTGGCGGGCAACGCGCATCTGGTATTCACCATGGGGTCCTCACCGTCGTCGTGGGGCACCGCGCGGGCTGACGCACCGCCGTCACCGACCACGGGCGCCAAGGCGCCGACGCCCAACCAGGACGCGACCAGCGCCGGCGTCGGTACGCTGACGGCGTCGAACGGCCAGGACGTGTCCGCGCTGACCGACAACAACTCGACGACCCAGACCACCTTCACCGGCGCTGTCCCGGTGCTGACCTGGACCTCGAACGGTTCCTCCATGAAGGTGAACTCGTACACGATCACCTCCGGCTCGGCGCCCGGCGACCCGAGCGGGTGGACGCTGGAGGCCTCCAACAACGGCCGCAAGTGGGTCACCGTGGACCGGCGTACCGACGAGACGTTCCGGTGGCGGGTGCAGACGCGGCCGTTCACCGTCGCCAAGCCCGGTTCGTACAGGCAGTACCGGCTCATCTTCACCACCGCGCCGGGCCAGACCACCTCGTTGGCGGAGCTGGAGCTGCTGGTGAAGCCAGGCAGTTCGGGTACCAACAAGCTGGCCGTGACGCCGACCTCGGCCGCCTTGAGCGGACGCACCGGCGCCGACATCTCTGCGACGCTGGCGACCTTCGGCGGTGCCAAGAAGAGCAGCGCAGCCGACTACAGCGCCAGCATCGATTGGGGCGACGGAGCGAGCTCAGCGGGTTCCATCGTGGCCGGTCAGCTGGACAGCTACGCCGTGCGAGGCGATCACAGCTTCGCCAAGCCGGGTTACTACCGCGTGCTGGTGAGCGTGTCCGACGGCCAGCGCACCGCCACCGCGGCGGTCGGCGTCACCGTGTCCGTCTCCGCGACCGGTGGCATCACCAGTGGTTTCGACAGCACCTGCATCGGTGACGACGGATCGCGCGCGGCCGACTGCGACGCCGGCGGCTACGGTCTGTCCCGGCAGGCGCTGCAGGCGGCCGGCGTCACCCAGGGAGTGCGTGCCACGGTTGCGGGCAGCTCGGTCGACGGCAAGGCGCTGACCTTCGTACTGCCCGCCGTGGCCCCGGGATCCGCTGACAACGCCAAGGGATCCGGTCAGACGGTGCCGGTCTCGCTGCCGGCCGACGCGACCCGGATCGCCTTCATCGGAACCGGCACCGAAGGCAACCAGAGCGCCACGGCAACGCTGAACTACACCGACGGGACGACGGCAACGGTGCCGATGAACTTCCCGGACTGGACGCTCGGTGGCGGCGGCGTTCCGGTACCCGCGGGCTTCACTCCGGTCGCGGCGATGGCCTACCGGTTGAATGGCACGGCGACCGATTCGGCACGGCCGTACTTGTTCGCGGCCGCGCCGATCCCGCTCGCGGCCGGCAAGACGTTGGCCGGCGTGACCATGCCGGCGCAGACGGGCTCGGAGAAGGATGCCGGCCGGGTGCACCTGTTCGCGATCGCGGACGACGGCACGCCGGCGCCCGCCCTGACCGCGACACCTGCGGCGGATGCCTCCGTCCGGGTCGGGACGGCGGCGACGCTGCCGTTGGCCCATGCCGCCGGCGGCGCTGGTGTCCGGGTCGCCCGCGTGCAGTGGGGCGACGACAGCCTGACCGAGGACGCCACGCTCAGTGCGAGCCAATCCGGCAGCACGGTCAGTGGCAGCCACACCTGGACCAAGCCCGGAAGCTACCTGGTGCACGTCACCGTCTCGGATGAGAACAGCAGCGTGACAGTTGCCCTCACGGTGACGGTGGGCACGGCCGCACAGGCGGTGATCCGGGCTGGCGCGGCAGCACCCGGTGCGGCCGTGCCGGTCACCGGCGCCGGCTTCGCACCGCGCCAGCGGGTCACGCTCGCCTTCGCCGGTCAGACCCGGGTCGTTTCCGCCGACGCAACCGGGCGGTTGCGTGCCACGGTCCGGATCCCGGCCGGCGTGGTCGGTGGCGAGGCGTTCCCCGTGACGGTCACCGCGCCGGGAAGCCTGCCGGCGGGCACCACGGTCGTGGTGCCCGATCGTCGGGTCACTGCGCGGGTGAAGCCGACCATGGTGCTCTCCTCGGCCGACGGCATGACCGGCGAGCAGGTCAGCGTCAGCGGAACCGGCTACCTGCCCAACGAAAGCGTGCTGATCACGATCGGCGGTAACCGGTTGGCGAGCGTGCGCGCGAACGGCGACGGTGTCTACCAGGCGAGCTTCACCGTGCCCGCCCGGCTGGGCGGGGCGGTGGTTGCGGCAACCGGCACCAGCTCGGGGATCGTGGCCAGCAGCCCGTTCCGGTTGAGTGCCCGGCCGCACGGCAGTGGCTGATCCGACCAGCAGGGCGAGCCACCCGCTCGTCCGGCTGGCCGATGCTGCCGGTCCGGCTCAGACGCGCGCTGGGCAGACAGGCCGCCTCGCAGCGCCGCTGTGCGCGTAGGTTGTGGCCCGTGCATGAAGATTGGGTCACCGGTCAGTCGCCTACGGCCACCGCTACGAGCTGGCGACGTCCGCCGCTCTCGGTTGCTGCCTGGAGCCTGGTCGCGCTGACGCTCACGGCCGCCGTCTCGGCAGTGCTCGGATCGTTTCTCACGCTGTATCGCCTCGACGTGGGCGACCCGATCAGCGGGGACATCGCCGAGCGGCTCACCTACGGCGGTTGGGGACAGGTTTATCAGAGCAGCCCCGGGACCGTGGGCGCTGCCAGCTTCAGCGCTGACAACGCGCCGCGCTACGGCGTCGTATTCTGCGCCGCCGCGCTGCTGCTGGTCGCAAGCACGATCTGGGTGCTGAGCCGTTCACGCGCCCGGTGGTGCTCGCCGAGCGCGCCCGGCCTGCTCGGCGCCACCCTGCTGGCGGGTTCGGTGGCCACGCTGTTCGTCCTGACCTCGCCCCGGCTGGCGGCCGGCAACACGACGCAGATCCACCTGGGCGCGGGGTTCTTCTGCGAAGCCGGCGCCGCGGTTGCCGGCTTGGCCGCAGCTATCGTCTTTCGCGCCGGAGAGATCGGCCGGCAGGGACATCGGGTCGTGCAGAACTGGACCGGGTCGGCCGGCCCGCCGGCCTATCCCGGTACAGTCTATGCCGGCACGGCGTACCCAGCTCCGCCGTATCCCGGCATAGCGGCCCCAGGTTCGCCTTATCCCGGTACGGCGCACCCGCCGGGAGCCGCCCACGACGCCCCACAAGCCGGCCGCGGATATCCGACCGCCGATCCGGGCAACCCGGTGTCCACGCCGGACGAGCCTGACCCGGGCGCGGCCGGATCGCACGGGCTCGGCTCGTCCTTCTGGTAAGCGGCAGTCCGGTCATCGCGTGACTGCAGGCGACCGGTGCCGGAGGGCTCAGCCCGCCTGGAACGGCAGCGTGCAACGAAGCTGCCACGGTCCGCCCAGGTAATCCCACAGCTGCAGCCCGACAGCGGGTGTCGCGAAGGGTTGAAAGCCGGCCTCCAGCTCGGCCTGGGTCCGCCGCGCGGTCGCCACGTCGACCTTGTTCTGCACGGTGACGTGTGGCCGGAAACCGTGCTGATCCTGCCGGCTGAGGTGTACCTGCCAGCGCTGCTGCAAGCCCCGGTGTAGCCGGTGCAGGGTGGTGCTCTCGATCCGGTAGGCCACCCCGTGGCCGAGCGCCATCAGGCCGGTGACCGCCAGATCGAAGGGCGGCCGCCGACTCACCGCGGTCAGGTCGACGAGCAGCTGCTCCACCTCGGCGCCGGGCAGGGCGTGGAAGAGGGTGATGTGCGCACCGACCTGGGTTCGGCCGGGCGGGAAGAACCGAGCCCGTTCGGCGTCGAAGCGGGACTGGATTGCCGGCGCCAGTTGCACGGTGAGCACCAGCGGGTTCATGCCGACCGAGCGTACTGAGCGGTGCTCAGCGGGCAGCGTGGCGGGCCGCGGCCTCGATCCTGGACAGGAAGGCGTCCACGTCCTGCTCCCGATAGCCGCGGCGGTTCAGGCCGGGTTTGCCGAAGGACACGTCGTGCACCCGCGCGGGCGGGATCGGCTCACCGGCATCCAGGCTGTCGGCAACCCAGTCGAGGAAGATGTCGACCTGCTCCTCGTCGTAGCCGCGATGGCCGAACCGCGGCTTGCGGAAGGTGATGGCACGCACGTCGGCCCCGCTCAGCCGGGTCGGATCCGGTTCGGCGCCAGCAGTCTCCGGCGGAGCCGACTGCTGATTCAGTGGCTTGACCATGCCTACATCCCCTTGCCGCTCGGGCATCATGATCATCCGCCCGGTGGGGCCTGCACGCGAGCGGAATGGCGAAATCCACCAACTGGTCTCATCCACGGTTATCGGCGTCCGGCCAGCCGGTCTTAGCGATTCGGCCGTGCGGCGGCTCGGACATCGTCAGCGTGCGGCGATAACCGGCTCGTTCTGGCGGCTAGATTGTCCCGATGAGCGCCGAGGATCCGGTCGAATTCACGGTCACCCCCTACTGGGAGACGGATGAACCCGGTCCCACCCGAGCCCGGCCACGGGTCCGCGGTGCGGCCCTGGTGGCGCCGGCATGCTGGCTGGTCGCCACCGTGCTGGTCATCGTGGGCAACTTCCTCGATGTCTATCGGCTCGAGGTGGCCGTGACGAACCTCGACGGAGCCACGCTGCCGCATCAATCGTTGGCCTTCGACGCGTGGGGGCGCCATCATGTCAGCTCAGCGCTGTTCGGCGACGGCGCCGTCGCCGGCCTGCCGTCCGGTGCTCGCTTCGGCACCCTGTTCGCCGGTTGCGCCGCGCTGTTGCTGCTCGCCGCGATCTGGCCGTGGATCGCAGGCCTGCGCAATCGCTTCTTCGGGCCGGCCGAGTTCGCCGCGGCTGGCGTGTTCGGGCTGGCCGGGGCGGTAGCGGCCATGGTTCTCAGCTTCCGGCCGGAGCAGCGGGCCCTGGCTGCCCAGAGCAATTCGCTCGAGCAGTTTCACTTCGGGCCCTGCTGGGCGGTGCAGCTCGCCGCGGTTGCTGTCGCGCTGGCAGGGCTGATCTGGTACCGCTGGCGGTACGTGGCCGAGCCGGGCAACGACGATGCGCCCGCACCGGCCGGCGCTACCGGTTTCGAGCGTCCGGCATCGCTGGACGGGCCGCGGCCGGAAGCGGACTGATCGGGTCTCGACCAACCGAGTTGCGACCAACCTGGTTGAGACCATCAGCGTGGGACTGATCGCGTTCGACGTTGTCGACCAAAGCGAACGGCGCCGGCGAGCCGAGGCCCACCGACGCCGTTCGTCGAGCTGATCGAGCTAGGAGACGGCCTTGGCGGTCTCGGCCAGGCGCATGGCGAAGCCGGCCTCGTTGTCGTACCAGGCCGCGACCGACAACAGGTTGTCACCCATGGACTGGGTGATCGGCAGGTCGACGATCGAGGAGTGCGGGTCGCCCACGATGCGAGATGAGGCCCACTCGCCCTCGAGCACGCCCATGATTCCCTTCAGCGGGCCGTCGGCGGCGGCCGCCCGGAAGGACTCCTTGACCGCGGCCACGTCCACCGGCTGCTCGGTGACGGCGTTGATCTCGACGATGCTGCCGGTCTTGACCGGAACCCGGTAGGCCTTGCCGGTGATCTCCAGATCGGGCCAGATGAACTTCAACGCCTTGGCCGCGCCGGAGGACGACGGGATGATGTTCTCGGCTGCGGCCCAGGAGTCGCGGCGGTCCTTCATCGGTTGGTCGGTCAGTGACTGGGTGTTGGTGTAGGCGTGCACGGTCGAGAAGAGGCCGACCTTGATGCCCACGGTCTCGCGCAGCACCTTCACCACCGGTGCCAGCGCGTTGGTGGTGCAGCTGGCCATGCTGATGATCTGGTGCGCATCTGCGTCATAGCTGTCGAGGTTGATGCCCGGCAGCAGGAAGGCGTCGCAGTCCTCCTTGGTCTTGCTCGGGCCGCTGACCAGAACCCGCTTCGCGCCGTTCTTCAGGTGCACCTCGGCGTTGCTGCGCACGGTCGCGCGACCGGTGCAGTCGACCACCAGGTCGACACCGAGCTCGCCCCAGTTCGGCACCGCTTCGCGGGTGTTGAAGTAGGGCACCGCAGTGCCGTCGATGCTGATGCTCTTCTCGTCCGAACCCGTGACCGCTTCGAACCGGCCGTAGTTGGAGTCGACCTCGAGCAGCGCCGCCAGGTCCTGGGCCGATGCGATGTCGCAGATGGCGGCCGGGCGGAACAGGTCGGCCTTGTACGCGCTGCGCAGCAAGGTGCGCCCGATCCGGCCGAACCCGTAGATGGCGATGTTCGTCATGTGGTGGCGTTTCCTTCGTCTCGACGCTTCACAAAAGGTGCTGCAGGGTTGCTGCCCGATCCGTGAGCGGGCGAGCAGCGGCCGCTACGTTGCGGCGCACGAGCCCGGGCGCCTGCAGAGGCAACCCGGGGAAGTGACCAGGCTCAAGCCTAGAGGCCCCGCGCCAGGGGGATTCCGGGTGGTCCCGTACTGACCGGTAACCCGGCCACGAGCAGAGACGGGGCCGCTCGATGCAAGGCGAGCCGTGCGGGCGGGGGTTCGGGCCGGGAGAACTAGGCCGGCAAGCCCGCACCACGATGCGGTACGGCATTCGATGGTGCCCCCGGCAGGATTCGAACCTGCGCTTCTACCTCCGGAGGGTAGCGCTCTATCCCCTGAGCTACGGGGGCCGATGCGGCCCGGCCCGGCGAGCGGACCGTCGAGAAGACTACCAGTCGCCGCGGCGCCCTCTCGCCTGCCCTCAGCTGTCCGGCGGCGGCAGCGGGGCAGCGCCGCGTTCGCGCAGGTACTGCTCCATCAGCACGATCTCCTTGCCCTGCCCGTCGGCCATCTTCTGTGCCGCCAGCCGGACATAGGGCTCAGTGGCGTGGCTGGCAGCCCACTGTGCCATCGGCAGGCCACCCTGGTGATGGCGCAGCATCAGCTGCAGGAAATCGATGTCCAGCGCCTTGCCGGTCAGCGTCTCCAGGTGATCGACCTCGGCCACGGTCGCCATCCCCGGCATCAGACCGTCCGAGCTGAGGTGGGTGTGCCCGGAGCCTGCCATCCACGCCATCAGCGGGTTCGGGTTGTTCACCGGCAACTTCCAGGTATCGATCCAGCCCTGCATCTGCCCGACCTGGTTGAACTGGCTTGTCTCGATGTCGTAGGCAAGTTCCTTGATCACGCCGTCAGTGGTGTGGTCACGGGTGTAGCCGGCCATGGTGACCGCCTGCAGGTGATGCACCGACATGTCATAGGCGAACCCGGCATCGACCGAACTGGCCGTGGGCAGCGCAGCGCCGGAGGTGTGCTGGCCGAGCACGTAGCCGCCGGCTCCGAAGATGAGCAGGGTGGCGACGGCGATGACCGAGACCAGGGCCACCACCAGTCGAGAGGCCCGCGGCGCCACGACGCCGGCCGGCGTCGCTGCGGAGAACTCGCTCATCGACCCATCCCTACTGAACCGTCGGATGACCCGGCGTGGAGGGGTGGGATTTGAAGTCGGCATTGGTGCAGCTGGCCCCGTACTCCGGGGTGTTGTCGCGATTGAGCTTCAGGTCGGTGATGAACTGGGTCACCCGGGGATCGGTCGCCGAATCCACGAACAGCTGATATCCCCACGCCTGCAGCGACACGTTGGACTTCAGGCCTGCGTAGGGCGTCAGCAGCATGTACTGGTTGCCGCTCACCAGTTTGGTCAGCACGTCGAGCTGGTCGGCCGGCAGGCCGGGCTTGTAGGTGATCCACACCGCACCGTGCTCCAGGTCGTGCACGGCGTTCTCGCTGGCGATCTGGTTGGGGTAGACGGTGCCGGTGCAGTCGGCCCAGATCGGCGAGTGCGGCCCACCGAAGGGCGGCGAGTCCGGCCCGTAGTCGATGACTGTTGTCTTGTGGTCACCGCTGGCGAACGTCTTGTGCACGATGCCGGCGATCTTGTTCGGGTCCGAGCTGGCGGCCGAGGAGCTCTTCTTGCTGCCCTGATGCACGGCGTAGCCGATAACAGCGACGGCCAGCACCAGGATGATCACGGTGACGCTGATGAGCCCCCACGGAGTCTGGCGTTGGCTGACGATCTTCTTTGACTGCGCTGCTCGCGCGGCCTTGCTGCGGTCTGCCGCGCCCGCGGTGGTCCTGCCCTTGCCCGAGGCGGGCCGGTCGGCCGGCTTCGAGCCGGTGGCGCGCGGCGGCTTGGTCGGTTTGGTCATCGGGTCGCTTTCATCCGGTGCGCGACGAGGTCTGGTCGCGGTGACCTGCCGAGTCTAGGTGCTCTTGCTGTGGGCCGGGGCGGCCGCCGACGCTGCCCGCCAGAGCGCCCACAATCGGCGAGCGCGCGCCCACTAGCATTGCCGGTGTGACTCCAGACCAGCTCACTTCCGCCCTCCGCGCCGCAGTCGCGTCCGCGGTCGCCACCGGTGCCTTCAGCGCCGAGGTGCCGGCTGAGATCGTGCTGGAGCGCCCGAAGAACCGCGAGCACGGCGACTACGCCAGCAACGTGGCACTGCGGTTGGCCAAGCCGGCGGGCAAGCCGCCGCGGGAGGTGGCCGACGCGATCGCAAAGGCGCTGCTCGAGCAGGACGGGATCGCCAAGGTCGACGTGGCCGGACCGGGCTTCCTCAACATCACGGTGGATGCCGGCTCGCTCGGCGAGCTGGCTCGCACCATCGTCGAGGCCGGTGCGGGCTACGGCCGTACCGAGCAGTTCGCCGGCCAGCACATCAACCTGGAGTTCGTCTCGGCCAACCCGACGGGGCCCGTGCACATCGGCGGGGTGCGCTGGGCGGCGGTCGGTGACTCGCTGGCACGCATCCTGCAGGCCAACGGCGCCGAGGTGACGCGGGAGTACTACTTCAACGACCACGGTGCCCAGATCGACAGGTTCTCCCGTTCGCTGCTGGCCTCCGCCCTGGGGGAGCCGACACCGGAGGACGGCTACGCCGGTTCCTACATCGGCGAGATCGCCCAGCAGGTGCTTGCCGCCGAGCCCGACATCCTCGGACTGTCCCGGGACGAGGCACAGGAAAGGTTCCGCGAGGCCGGCGTCGCGCTGATGTTCGCCGAGATCAAGGCCAGCCTGCACGACTTCGGCGTGGACTTCGACGTCTACACCCACGAGAATTCCCTCTACGAGTCCGGCGCGGTCGGACGAGCCATCGACCGGCTGCGGGCCCAGGGCGAGATCTTCGAGGCCGACAACGCCACCTGGCTGCGCACCACCGATTACGGCGACGACAAGGACCGGGTCGTCATCAAGAGCGACGGCGAACCTGCCTACATCGCCGGTGACCTCGCCTACTACCTGGACAAGCGCGAACGTGGTGCCGACAAGGTCGTCATCATGCTGGGCGCCGACCACCACGGCTACGTCGGCCGGATGATGGCCATGTGCGCCTGCTTCGGGGACACGCCCGGGGAGAACCTGCAGCTGCTGATCGGGCAGATGGTGAACCTCGTCAAGGACGGCAAGCCGGTCCGGATGGGCAAGCGCTCGGGCAACATCATCACCCAGGACGATCTGGTCGACGCGGTCGGCGTGGATGCTGCCAGGTACAGCCTGACCCGGTCCTCGGCGGACTCGACGCTCGAGATCGACCTGGACCTGCTGGTGCGGGCCAGCAACGAGAATCCGGTGCACTACGTGCAGTACGCGCACGCCCGGACCGCGCAGCTGATCAGTCACGCGGGCGCCGCCGGCATCACCCGCGAGGTGTTCTCGCCCGAGCTGCTCGAACTGCCCTCGGAGACGACGCTGCTGACCGCGTTGGGAGATTTCCCCCGGGTTGTCGCGCAGGCCGGCCAGCTGAACGAACCGCACCGGGTGGCGCGCTACCTGGAGGAACTGGCCGGTCATTTCCACCGCTGGTACGACAGTGCCCGCGTGGTTCCGGTCGGCGACGAGCCGGTCACCGACACCAATCGGACCCGGCTCTGGCTTGCGGTGGCTACCAGGCAGGTGCTGGCCAACGGCCTGCAGCTGCTCGGCGTCTCCGCCCCGGACCGCAAGTAGTCGGCGCCGGCAACCGCCGGCACCAGCTCCGACGGGCACAATGCCGTGCCGATCAGGATGCGCCGCCGCCAGCCTCCGGCTGATCACGGCGATCGCGGGCGATCATCGGATCGCCGGCGACGACGGGTGGCCGTCGGCGATTGTTCTGCCCGCCCCGATCGGAAAGACAGCAGATGACCCGTTCAGCCCATCCGGCCGGCCCCAGCCACGGCCATCCAGTGCCCGGCGGGGACGCGGGCGGCCCGCCCGCTGACGTGAACCGGCTCAACCCGGCGATCTGGCCGGCCACCGCTGCCCGGGACGAGTCCGGCCAGCTGGTCCTTGGCGGGGTGGCCGTGCAGCAACTGGTGGCCGAGCACGGCACGCCGGCGTTCGCCCTGGATACCGCCGACCTGCGAGGGCGTGCCCGCAGCTGGGCGGCTGCGTTCGCGGGCGGTGATGTCTTCTATGCCGGCAAGGCGTTCCTGTCCACCGCGGTCGCCGGGATCGTGGCCGAAGAGGGCCTGGGCATCGATGTGTGCAGTGCCGGTGAACTCGAAGTGGCCTTGCGCGCCGGGGTGCCGGCCGAGCGCATCGCGCTGCACGGCAACAACAAGTCCTCGGCCGAGCTGCGGCAGGCCGTCGAGACCGGCGTGGGCCGGATCGTGCTGGACAGCCAGGTGGAGATCGAACGCCTTGCTGCCATCGCCCGTGCGGCCGGCCGCCGGCCGGCCGTGCTGGTGCGGGTCACCGTCGGAGTCGAGGCGCACACCCACGAGTTCATCGCGACCGCGCACGAGGACCAGAAGTTCGGTTTCTCGCTCAGCACCGGGCAGGCTGGGCAGGCGGTGGCGGCCGTGTTGGCAAGCCCGGAGCTGCACCTCGTCGGCCTGCACTCGCACATCGGTTCGCAGATCTTCGACACCGCCGGCTTCGAGGTGGCGGCGCACCGGGTGGTCGGGCTGCTGGCGCAGATCCGTGACGAGCACGGCGTGCAACTGCCCGAGATCGACCTGGGCGGCGGCCTCGGCATCGCCTACACCGAGGGTGACGACCCGCAGCCACCTGTCGAGATTGCCCGCCGGTTGCGGCTGATCGTGGAACGGGAGTGCGCGCTGGCAGGCCTCACGGTGCCGCGGCTGGCGGTGGAGCCCGGCCGTGCGGTCATCGGTCCGGCCATGATCACCCTGTACGAGGTGGGCACGGTCAAGCCGATCGAACTGGACGGCGGCGTTCGGCGTACCTACGTTTCGGTCGATGGCGGGATGAGCGACAACATCCGCACCGCGTTGTACGACGCCGAGTACACCGCGGTGCTGGCCAATCGAGCGAGCACGAGCGAGCCGATCCGCTGCCGGGTGGTGGGCAAGCACTGCGAGAGCGGTGACATCGTGGTCCGGGACTGCTGGCTGCCGGGTGACGTTCGTCCCGGCGACCTTCTCGCGGTCGCTGCCACCGGCGCATACTGCTTCGCCATGGCCAGCAACTACAACCGGATTCCGCGCCCGCCGGTGCTGGCCGTGGCCGACGGCCGGAGCCGGCTGATCGTGCGCCGCGAGACCGTGGCGGACCTGATGGCCACCGACGTCGGCTGGACTGCCGACCTGAGCACAGGAAGTCACCGCTGATGACCGGACGCCAGTACATCGCCGGCCCTGCCACCTCGGCCTGGCCGGGCCTGATCGAGGCCTACCGGGACCGGCTGCCGGTCACCGCAGGCACTCCGGTGATCACGCTGTACGAGGGTGGCACGCCACTGGTGCCCGCCCGGCAGCTGTCCGAGCGCACGTCCGCCGAGGTCTATCTCAAGGTCGAGGGAGCAAACCCGACCGGATCCTTCAAGGACCGCGGCATGACGATGGCCATCTCCAAGGCAGCCGAGGCCGGCGCCAAGGCGGTCATCTGCGCATCCACCGGTAACACCTCAGCCTCGGCCGCGGCGTACGCCGTGCGGGCCGGCATGGTCTGCGCGGTGCTGGTGCCGCAGGGCAAGATCGCGCTCGGCAAGATGGCCCAGGCGCTGGTGCACGGTGCGCGGCTGCTGCAGGTCGACGGAAACTTCGACGACTGCCTGGAGCTGGCGCGCAAGCTCGCCGTCGACTATCCGGTAGCGCTGGTGAACTCGGTCAACCCGGACCGCATCGAGGGCCAGAAGACGGCCGCCTTCGAGATCTGCGATGTGCTCGGCCAGGCGCCGGACATCCATTGCATCCCGGTGGGCAACGCCGGCAACATCACCGCGTACTGGCGTGGGTACACCGAGTACCACCGCGACGGCGTGATCGAGAATCGGCCGAAGATGTTTGGCTTTCAGGCAGCCGGTGCGGCACCGATAGTGCTCGGTGCGCCGGTGTTGAAGCCGATGACCATCGCCACCGCGATCCGCATCGGCAACCCGGCCTCCTGGACCTTCGCAGAGGCCGCCCGGGACGAGTCCGGCGGCATCATCGACTCGGTCACCGACCGCGAGATCCTGGAGGCATACCGGCTGCTGGCGCGATCGGAGGCCGTCTTCGTGGAGCCGGCCTCGGCTGCCAGCGTGGCGGGCCTGCTCAAGGCGGCCAAGGCCGGTCTGGTGCCGGCCGGTAGCCGGATCGTCTGCACGGTAACCGGAAACGGGCTCAAGGATCCGGAGTGGGCGATCTCCGGCGCCCCGGCGCCGGTCACGGTTGCGGTGGACGCGCACGCCGCGGCGCTGCAACTCGGGCTGGCCTGATGAGCTTTCTCGATCACCCGGTACGCGTTCGGGTGCCCGCCACCAGCGCCAATCTCGGACCGGGTTACGACAGCTTCGGTCTGGCACTGAACCACTACGACGAGGTCACCGCGACGGTGGCCCGGTCGGGGCTGTCGATCGACGTCAGCGGTGCCGACGAGGTGCCCCGTGACGAGAGCCATCTGGTGTGGCGCAGCATGCTGGCCACCTTCGATCGGCTCGCGGTCCGGCCGCCCGGGATGCGCCTGCGCTGCGTCAACCGCATCCCGCACGGGCGGGGTCTGGGCTCGTCCGCGGCGGCTATCGTCTCCGGCATCGAGCTGGCCCGCGCGCTGGTGCCGGGCGGCCGCCAGCGGCTCGACGACGCCGGCGCCCTGGTCCTGGCAACCGAGCTGGAAGGCCACCCGGACAACGTGGCGGCCTGCCTGCTAGGCGGGTTCACGCTGGCCTGGATGGACCAGGACGGCCGGGGGCGGGCGGTGCGGCTGGAACCGGCAGGTTTCACGCCGGTGCTGTTCGTGCC
>DATAKO010000082.1:0-10890 GCA_036261575.1 Jatrophihabitans sp. | reverse complement strand
GTGACCAGGAAGCCGACCGAGAACAGCATCGGCGTCTCGAAGGTGATCGAGCCCTTCCACATGGTGCCGATCCAGTTGAAGAACTTCAGCCCGGTGGGCACCGCGATCAGGAAGGAGAGGAAGGAGAAGAACGGCAGCAAGACCGCGCCGGTGGCGAACATGTGGTGCGCCCACACCGTCAGCGACAGCGCGCCGATGGACAGCGTCGCCAGCACCAGGCCCTTGTAGCCGAAGATCGGCTTGCGGCTGAACACCGGGAAGATCTCGGACACGATGCCGAAGAACGGCAACGCGAGGATGTAGACCTCGGGGTGACCGAAGAACCAGAACAGGTGCTGCCAGAGGATCGCGCCGCCGTTCTGGCTCGCGAACACCTGCGCGCCCAGGTGTCGGTCGATGTAGAGCACCAGCAGGGCCGAGGTCAGGATCGGGAAGGCCAGCAGCACCAGCAGGGAGGTGACCAGGATGTTCCAGGTGAAGATCGGCATCCGGAACAGGGTCATGCCGGGCGCGCGCAGGGTGATCACCGTGGTGACCATGTTGACGCCGCCGAGGATGGTGCCAAGCCCCGAGATCGCCAGACCGATGATCCAGAAGTCGGTGCCCGTGCCGGGCGAGTTGATCGCGTCGTTGAGCGGCAGGTAGAACGTCCAGCCGCCGTCCGCGGCGCCGCCCGGGGTGGCGAAGCCGGCGACTGCCAGCGTCGCGCCGAAAAGGTAGAGCCAGTAGGAGAAGGCGTTCAGCCGCGGGAAGGCCACGTCGGGCGAGCCGATCTGCAGCGGCAGCACCAGGTTCGCGAAGGCGAAGACGCTCGGCGTGGCGAAGAACAGCAGCATGATTGTGCCGTGCATGGTGAACAGCTGGTTGTACTGCTCCGGGGTGAGGAACTGCATGCCCGGCCGGGCCAGCTCGGCGCGCATCACCAGCGCCAGCAGGCCACCGATCATGAAGAAGATGAACGAGGTGACCAGGTACATCCGGCCGATCAGCTTGTGATCGGTGGTGCGCAGCAGCTGCAGGAACAGCGAGCCCTTGTGCACCTCGGTGGCCGGGTAAGGCCGGGTGACGATCGGCGTCGGTTCGACCTCGAGGCTGTCCGCCGCGCCGATGCGCTCTTCAGTCGTGGTCACAACCAGCCTCCGTCGAACTCGTCACACTGCATCAAGGCAACTCCAGCGAGCATGCGGGCCGCCGCACCCTTGCACGCGCCGCAGCCGATACCCGCCTCCCGCTCAGGATAGCCACCCGCAGCGACAAGCTGGCCATCGACCCGGACGGCATATTTCCCGCTCGCCGAAGGTTGCCGATCACATGGCACCCACCTCAGCGAACCCCGGCCCGGAGACAGGTCCCGGCGCCGCGGAGCGCGCACTGCTCGAACTCGTCGCGTCCGGCCACAACGGCGTGCTGGTCGCGTTGAAACGAGACGGCCGGCCGCAGCTGTCCAACGTCAGCTACGCCTGGGACACCGGCCGGCGGCTGCTCCGGATCTCGATCACCGCGACCCGCGCCAAGTACCACAACCTGCGCCGTGACCCGCGGGCCAGCCTGCACGTGAGCAGCCCGGACTTCTGGGCCTACGCGGTAATCGAGGGCACCGCCGAGCTCACCCCGGTTGCCACCGACCCGGACGACGCCACTGTCGAGGAGCTGGTCCGCACCTATCGGGCCGTGCAGGGCGAGCACCCGGATTGGGCCGATTTCCGCCGGGCGATGGTCGCCGACCAGCGGCTGGTGGTGCGCCTTGTCCCGGAGCGGGTCTACGGCCAACCGCCTCGCGGCGCCGGACGGTAGCGTCGCAAACGGCACCGGTTCGACGGTTCCGGCCACTCGCACACCGGTCATTGGCACACCGGCAAGGAGACGCTGCATGGCACTGCGCATCGGTTACAAGGCATCGGCGGAGCAGTTCGGCCCGCGCCAGCTGCTGGACTACGCAGTGGAGGCCGAGGCGGTCGGGCTGGACAGCGTGACCGTGTCGGATCACTTCCAGCCCTGGCAGCACGACGGTGGGCACGCCCCGTTCTCGATGGCGTGGCTCGCCGCCGTGGGTGAGCGCACGTCCCGGGTGCAGCTGGGCACCAGCGTGATGACGCCGACGTTCCGCTATAACCCCGCGATCGTCGCGCAGGCCTTCGGCACCCTCGGCTGCCTGTACCCCGGTCGGGTGATGCTCGGAGTCGGCACCGGTGAGGCGTTGAACGAGGTCGCGGTGGCCCGGCTTGAGTGGCCGGACTTCAAGGAGCGCTACGCCCGGCTGCGGGAGTCGATCCGGCTCATCCGCGAGCTGTGGGCGGGCGAGCGGGTGACCTTCGACGGCGACTACTACCAGACCACCGACGCCACCGTGTACGACCGCCCAGAGGTGCCGGTGCCGATCTACATCGCCGCCGGCGGCCCGCAGGTGGCCAAGTACGCCGGACGGGTGGGCGACGGCTTCATCTGCACCTCGGGCAAGGGCCGCGAGCTCTACGAGGACAAGCTGATGCCGGCCGTGAACGAGGGGCTGGCCGCCTCCGGCCGCGACCGGTCGCAGCTGGACCGGATGATCGAGATCAAGCTCTCCTACGACCGTGACCTGGACCGGGCCCGGGAGAACACCCGGTTCTGGGCGCCGCTGGCCCTGACCGCGGAGCAGAAGCACGGCCTGCACGACCCGATCGAGATGCAGCGCGCGGGCGCGGCGCTGCCGATCGAGCAGATCGCCAGCCGCTGGATCGTCACCGACGACCCGCAGCAGGTGGTGGCCGCGCTGCGGCCCTATGTCGAAGTGGGCCTGAACCACCTGGTCTTCCACGCTCCAGGGCACGACCAGTCCCGCTTCCTGCAGGACTTCGCCGCCGACGTGCTGCCGCTGCTGCGCGAGCTGGGCTGAGCGGATCCATCCTGCGGGTCCGCACCGCAGAGCGTTCGTAGGGGCTGGTCTCGATTTGAGCACATGCCGGATGCGTGCTGCACTGGTCACCTAGGGTGACGATGGCTTTACAGACAGCCTTGACCAGTCATCGCATGCACGCATAGCAGGGACACCATGAAACGAGTACTCGCGGGCGCAGGTGCCATCGCCCTGTCCGCCTCGCTGTTCACCGTGATCGCGCCGGCCGCTCACGCGGCGACCACGCTGACCGTGCCGGGCCGCTACCGCACCATCGGCGCCGCCATCGCCGCCGCGCACAGCGGCGACACGGTGTTGGTCTCCCCCGGCACCTACCGGGAGAACATCACCATCGCCGGCAAGAACGTGGTGCTGCGCAGCACCAGCGGCCCCGACCAGACCGTCATCGCGGGCGGCCCGGGCCGCACTCCGGTGATGATCCAGAACGTCAGCGCCGGGACGGTGATCCAAGGCTTCAAGATCATTTACGGCAACGCGCCGGAGGGTCAGGGCGGCGGCATCACCATCGCCAACGGGGCGAGCCCGGTCATCGCCTACAACAAGATCCTGTCCAACCGCTCCCACGACGGTGCCGGCATTCTGGTCTACAACCACTCCAATCCCGACATCGCCTACAACTACATCCAGAACAACGTCGCGGCCCGCTTCGGCGGTGGCGTCTTCGCGGTGATCGCGTCCAACCCGACGCTGCACAACAACGTCATCACCGGCAACCAGGCGATCGGCGGCGGCGGGGTGTACCTGGAAAGCAACTCCGCCAACCGGGCCGAGCACGCCGGCGGCAACATCACCCTGAACTACATCCAGAACAACATCGCGGCAGAGGCGGGCGGTGGCGTGATGCTGCGGACCGGCGAGACCGCGGCGATCACCCGCAACACCATCACCGGCAACCGCGCTCCCTACGGCGGCGGCGTGCACGTCGAGACCAACGGCAGCGGCCCGCTGATCGCCGGCAACGTGATCGCCTCCAACACGGCAGCATCGTCCGGGGCCTACCCGGGCAGCGGCAGCGGCGGCGGCATCTCCGTCTTCGGCCAGTCCACCCCGCTGATCCAGGGCAACACCGTCTACGGCAACGCCAGCACGCTCTACGGCGGCGGCATCGTGCTCGCGGAGGGTTCCAGCTCGCGGGTGGTGGGCAACAACATCGCCGCCAATTCGGTCGCCAGCACCGCAACGATCGCCGGCGGTGGTGGCATCTACACCGCCAACTCCGATGTGTCGATGTGGAACAACATCCTGCGGGCCAACCGGGCCAGGGGCGGCGGCGGCCTGTGCTTCACCGGCACCGGCAGTTGGGTGGTCCTGAACAACACCTTGGTGGCGAATGCGGCCACCGGCGGCGGTAGCGGCGCGCTCGGCGGCGGCATGTTCGTCGGGGGCAAGACGAGCGGCAAGACCTCGATCGTCAGCAACATGTTCGTGGCCAACAACAACTACCAGATCTTCGACGCCGGCCGGATCAGCGGCTACGGCAACAACCTGGCCGATCAGTCCCAGTTGGGCGCCTTCTACGGCTACGGCACCGGGGCGCTGACCAGCCTGGCCAGCCTGAACGGGCACAGCGGTATCGGCCCGGCCTACGCCAACCTCAACGGCAACTCGGGCTTCGTGAACGGGGCCGGCGGCAACTACATGTTGACCCGCACCTCCAGCGCCGTCGACGCCGGGCGGGTTCTCGGCGCGCCGAGCAACGACTTCCGGGGCGCGCGCCGGCCTTACGGCCGGTACCCCGACATCGGCGCCTACGAGTACACCGGCGGCTGAGCGCGCAGGCTGCCCCGGGTAGCCATGCGATAAGTCGACAGCGGCGGCTGCCGCCACCCCATCGCCAGGTGGGAGGGCGGCAGCCGTTCGCATTCACCCCGCCGGCGCCGACCGGCGGCGGTGCTAGCCTCTGCATCGGCTGGACCGCACATCCACGGCCCGGCCGTAGGCACCACTGATGCCTTCCACCGCGGCCGGAGAGAGACTGCAGGCGCTATGAGCAACACGGTTCGGGTCGGCCTGCTCGGCTGCGGCAACATCGGCACCACCTTCGCGCTCACCCTGCAGGCCAGCGCCGACCGGCTCGAGTTGCTGACCGGGCTGCGTTTCGAGCTGCGCCGGATCGTGGTTCGCGATCCGGGCAAGCCACGCGACCCCGGGCTGCGACCGGAGCTGTTCACCGATGACGCCGAGGCGGTCGTCGCGGCAGACGACATCGACGTCGTGGTGGAGCTGATGGGTGGTGTCGAACCGGCCGGTGACCTGCTGCTGACCGCGTTGGGCAAGGCCAAGCCGGTCGTGACAGCGAACAAGGAGCTCGTCGCCCACCGGGCACCCGAGCTCTACCGGACCGCGGACGAGGCAGGCGTCGACCTGCTCTTCGAGGCGGCCGCCGTGGCAGCGGTCCCGGTGGTACGCACGCTGCGGGAGTCGCTGCGCGCCGAGCCGATCCAGCGCCTGGTCGGCATCATCAACGGCACCACCAACTACATCCTGTCGGCCATGTCGGCCCGCGGCCTGGAGTACGCCACGGCGCTGCGGGAGGCCCAGCAGCTGGGATATGCCGAGCCCAACCCCTACGCCGACGTGAGCAACTCCGACGCCGGATCCAAGCTCGCGATCCTGGCATCACTGGCCTTCGGCATGGATCTGGCCGCGTCGGACGTGAGCATCGAGGGCATCGACGGGGTCGACGCCGAGGACCTCGCCATCGCCAGGCGGTACGGCTACGAGATCAAGGCGCTGGCCGTCGCCGAGGCGTGGCCGGACGGCTCGGCCAGCCTGGACGTGTACCCGGCGCTGGTCAAGGACAGCCATCCACTGGCCAAGGTCCAGGGCAGCTTCAACGCGGTGGCGATCACCGGCGCCTGGTGCGGTGAGCTGATGCTCTACGGGGCCGGAGCCGGGCGAGAAGCGACCACCTCCGCCCTGCTGGGCGATCTGGTGGACGCGGCCGAGAACCGTGCCCGCGGTACCCATCGCCGGGTGCCGATCCACCGCCACGCCCAGCTCCGCGACCCCGAAGACGTCGAGTCGTCCTTCTACCTCAAGCTGAAAGTGACCGACCTGCCGGGCACGCTGGCCACGGTGAGCGCGGCACTGGGTCGCAACGGCGTGTCGATCCGGTTCGTCGAACAGGAGAACTCCGACACCGACACCGAGTTGGTGTTCTTCACCCATCCCACCGTCCGGCGGGCGATGACCCGGGCCAGGGCCGAACTGGTCGACCTGCCCGAGGTGATCGAGCTGGTCCGGATGCTCCGGGTGCTGTCGATCTAGCCGCCGATCAACTGCGGCTGTGCCCCGTTGCTGCAGGTGATCCGGTCCCCGGGCCGGCCCTGCATCGTGAACCCACCGGTGTCGCCGGTGCCGGCGCACGCGATCGTCGCCAGCCCGCTGTAGTCCAGCGGCGCGTCCGGTGGCACCACCAGCACCGGGTCGGTGCGCTGGGCGATGCGATGGCTGGGCTCGGGCCGCGGCCCGGCCGGTCCGTGCGGGTACTCGACCCGCCAGAGGTAGCTGGCAACCAGCACCGCCAGGGCCACTCCGACCGCGCCGGCCAGCAACCGGCGTCCCCAGACGGCAGCCTCATCACGCGTGGTGGGCGAGAGCGGGTGCTGAAGTCTCCCGCGGCGCGGGCGTTCGGCATGGCCGGTCGTCACCCTGGCGTGCGGCTGGCCGGTAGCCACGCCGGCCGGGGCCGGGGCGCCGGTACACCCGGACAGGCTGCTCGCCGCGGGGAAGACGCGCTCGCGCAGGCGTGCGTCCACCAGGTCGTAGCTGCGGGACAGCTCCACGGCGCGACGATGGTCACCGCTGCGGGTGGCCAGCCGCATTGCCTGTTCGTAGGCGTGCCTGATCTCGGTCGGCCCAGCGTCGTCGCTGAGACCGAGCAGTTCGGGCAGCGACTGCGCGACCACGGATCCTCCCGGCGTGAACGCGACCACGGTAACAAAACCGACCTAACGCGCTCAGGCTTTTCACCGAATTGACGCCTGCACGGCGACGGAGGCATCCTGAAACCGGATAGCGGACGATAGCAACCGATTATCGGAGATCAGTGATGGCCTACTACCGGCAGCTCGGCACCATCCCACCCAAGCGGCACACCCAGTTCCGCCGCCCCGACGGCGGCTTGTACTACGAAGAACTGCTCGGCGAGGAGGGCTTCTCCTCCGACTCCTCGCTGGTCTATCACCGCCACCTGCCCTCGGCCATGGTCGACGCGCGCCCGTGGGAGCTGCCGGAACAGGCCCTGACCCCTAATCACCCGCTGCTGCCCAAGCACCTGCGACTGCACGAGCTGTTCCCGGGTGAGGAGCACAAGGCCTGCGACCCGGTGACCGGCCGCAGGGTCGTGCTGGGCAACGCCGACGTGCGCATCAGCTACGCGGTCTCCAGCCTGCCCAGCCCGCTCTACCGCAATGCGATCGGCGACGAGTGCGTCTTCCTGGAGCGCGGCTCGGCGACAGTGGAGACGATGTTCGGCACCATCGAGGCGCGGCCGGGCGACTACGTGATCATCCCGCGCGCGGTGACCCATCGGTGGCTGCCATCCGGCGACGAGCCGCTGCGCACCTACGCGATCGAGGCGAACTCCCACATCACCCCGCCCAAGCGCTACCTGTCCCGGTTCGGCCAGCTGCTGGAACACTCGCCGTTCTGCGAGCGGGACCTACGGGGACCGGTCGAGTTGCTGCAGCTGGAGGAGACCGACGTCGAGGTCTACATCAAGCACCGGGGCCCCGCCGGCGTGACCGGCTCCATCCACGTGGTGCCCCATCACCCGTTCGACGTGGTCGGTTGGGATGGCTGCCTCTACCCGTACGCGTTCAACGTCTCCGACTTCGAGCCGATCACCGGCCGGGTGCACCAGCCGCCGCCGGTACACCAGGTGTTCGAGGGTGCCAACTTCGTGATCTGCAACTTCGTGCCGCGCAAGGTGGACTACCACCCGCTCTCGGTGCCGGTGCCCTACTACCACTCCAACGTCGACTCCGACGAGGTGATGTTCTACGTCGACGGTGATTACGCCGCGCGCAAGGGCTCGGGCATCGGCCGCGGTTCCATCTCGCTGCATCCCGGCGGCCACTCGCACGGGCCGCAGCCCGGAGCCGTGGAAGGAAGTCTGGGCGTGACCGAGGTCGACGAACTCGCGGTCATGGTCGACACGTTCGCCCCGCTCTCGCTGGGCGAGGCCGGCCTGGCCTGTGACGACGGCAAGTACGCCTGGAGCTGGTCCGGCCGCGGACCGAGTGCCTGAACGGTGCCGGAGGTTTCCAAGACGGTCGGGCAGGCGCTGCGGGTGCTGATCGCACTCGGCCAGGGTCCCGCCTCGATCGCGACGCTGGCCCGCCAGCTGGGCCTGCACCGGACGGTGCTGCAGCGGCTGCTGGTGACGCTGCAGGCGGATGGCTTCGTACACCGCCTCGATGACGGTGCCTACGCACTGGGAATGACGCTGGTCGAGCTAGCGGCCCGGGTGGACAACCCCGTCCGCCGGGCCGCGCAACGGCCGATGCTGGCTCTGTTCGAGCAGGTTGGCGAGACCGTCGCATTGACCGTCCGGGAGGGTGACGACGCCGTGTCGGCCGACCAGCTGGTGGTACCGGACCGGCTGGTGCGCGCCGAGTACCCGACCGGCTTCCGGCACTCGCTGGCGGTCGCGGCCGCCGGCCGGGCGATCCTCGCGTTCGCAGATCCAGCGACCGTGCAGCGGCTGTGCCGTCAGGTGGCTGACGAGGCCGCGCTGCTGGCCCAGCTCGCCGAGATCCGCCGGCTGGGCTATGCCTGCACCTCCGATGAGCTCGGGCATGGCGCCTCGGGCCTGGCGGCGCCGATCCTGGACGCCTCCGGGCGGGCGGTGGCCAGCGTCGGCATCGTCGCACCCAGCGACCGGTTTCCGGCGGCGCCGGCGGTAGCTGGTCCGATCATGGTGGCGGCCGCGCAGGCATCCGCCGCCCTCGCCGGGGCGGCGGTCAGCTCGGTTGCGGCACCAGCGCCGGGCGCAGCCGGAGCAGGCCGACCAGCAGGCACAGTGCCGCGGCGATGACGCACAGCAGCGCCGCGATGTAGAAGGCCAGGTCGTAGGAACCCCGGGCGTCACGGATGTAGCCGGCGCCCGCCGCGGCCACCGCCGCACCGAGCTGGTGGGCGGCGAAGACCCACCCGAACACGATCGGGGCGGTGCCCGGGAAGTAGGTCCGGCACAACGCCACCGTCGGCGGCACGGTTGCCACCCAGTCCAGGCCGTAGAAGAGGATGAAGACCCAGGTGCTCGGCGTGGTGGCCGGCGAGAGCAGCGAGGGCAGCGCCAGCAGGGACAGGCCGCGCCCGACGTAATAGATGCACAGCAGCAGCCGCGGGTCGTACCGGTCGGTGAACCAGCCGGAGGCGATGGTGCCGGCCACGTCGAACACGCCGACCAGTGCGAGCAGGCTTGCCGCGGTGGTCACCGGCATGCCGTGGTCCTGCGCGGCCGGGATGAAGTGGGTGCCGATCAGCCCGTTGGTGGTCGCCCCGCAGATGGCGAAGCTGCCGGCCAGCAGCCAGAAGACCGGGGTGCGCATGCCGCCGAGCAGCGCCGTCACGGCCAGCCGGGCGCTGCTGCCCGATCGGGCCGCCCGCGCCGGGCCTGGATCAGCCTCGGTCGCGCCGTAGGCACTCAGCCCGAGGTCGTGCGGATGATCGCGCATCGCCAGCGCCACCAGCGGCACGACCGCCAACGCCGCCACGGTCACCGTGATCGCCGCCGGGCGCCAGCCGTGGTGGGCGGTCAGGGAGGCGATCACCGGCAGGAACACCAGCTGGCCGGTCGCGTTGGCCGCGGTCAGGATGCCGCTCACCAGCCCTCGCCGGGCGACGAACCAGCGGGTGCTGACGGTGGCCACGAACGCCATCGACATCGAGCCGGTGCCGACCCCGACCAGTAGGCCCCAGCACAGCAACAGCTGCCAGGCCGCGGTCATGAACACGGTCAGCCCGCTGCCGGCGGCGACGAGCACCAGCGCGCCGGTGACCACCCGCCGGATGCCGAAGCGATCCATCAGCGCGGCCGCGAACGGTGACATCAACCCGAACAGGGTCATGTTGATGGACATGGCGGAGCCGATAGTGGCGTGCGACCAGCCGAACTCCCGATGCAGCGGATCCATCAGCACGCTGGGCACCGATCGGAAGGCCGCCGCCCCGAGCATGGTCACGAAGGTGACGCCGGCGATCACCCAGGCGCGGTGCACCGGCCAGGTGCGGGATCGGGTCGGTCGCAGCGTGCTGTGCAGGGTCACGACGATGATTCTCGACAGGCAGGCACCGGTCACACCAGTGGCAGAATTGCCAACATGTGAAAGAATCCTGCCATGACGCTGCGCAGCCATCGGGTCGCCGTGCTGATGCTGGAACCGGTCGTCGGTTTCGACGCGACCATCCCGGCCCAGCTGCTCGGCTCGGCCCGCGACGAGAGCGGCCGCGCGCTGTACACGGTGACGATGGTCAGCCCGGACGGCGCGCCGGTACGGACCGAGACCGGCTACGCGATCGTGCCCGACCGGGACGCCGGTGCATTGCGACAGGCCGACACGGTGATCGTGCCGGGCACCGGCCTGCCGGAGGCCCGCACCAGCGGTCAGCTGCCGCCCACGGTCGCGGCAGCGCTGCACCGGCGCCGGGCCGGCAGCAGGCTGATCTCGATCTGCACCGGAGCCTTCGTGCTCGCTGCTGCCGGGCTGCTCGACGGCCGCCCGGCAACCACGCACTGGGCCCACGCCGAGCGGTTCCGCGAGCTCTATCCGGCGGTCCTGCTCGATGAGAACCAGCTGTTCGTAGACGACGGCGACCTGCTGACCTCGGCCGGTGTCGCCGCCGGCATCGACCTGTGCCTGCACCTCATCCGGGCCGACTTCGGTGTCGCAGTGGCCAATCACGCGGCCCGCAGGTGTGTGGTACCGCCCTGGCGCGAGGGCGGTCAGGCCCAGTACATCGAGCACCCGGTACCGGTGGCCGGC
>DATAKO010000141.1:0-12598 GCA_036261575.1 Jatrophihabitans sp. | reverse complement strand
GTCCATCCCGCGAGGAGCGGGCCGGCCGGCTTCGCTGCGCGCCACCGGCAGGCTGATACTCACTAGTCCATCCCGCGAGGAGCGGGCCGGCCGGCTTCGCTGCGCGCCACCGGCAGGCTGATACTCACTATGAGCCCCCCGCCGGGGGTGTCCTCGAGTGCGATGCTGCCGTGCATCGCCTCCACGAAACCGCGCGCGATGGCCAGCCCGAGGCCGACCCCGGCACCCGTGCTCACGGCCCGGTCGTCGCGGCGCTGAAACGGTTCGAAGACGCCAGCTCGGTCGGCCGGATTGATACCCGGGCCGCGGTCGATCACCCGCAACTCGACGCGATCATCCAGCCGGTCGGCCGCCACCCGCACCGGCGCGTCCGGCGGCGAGTAACGCAGCGCGTTCTCCACCACATTCGCGATGACCCGCTCGGTCAGGCCGGCGTCAGCGCGCACTGCCGGCAGCTCCGGGGACACGCTCACCTGCACCAGGTGCGGCTCGGACAGCGTGCTGAGGGCTCGGTTCACCAGGTCGTCCAGGCCGACCGGTTCGAGGTTCACCGACAGCGCGCCGGCCTGCAGCCGGGACAGGTCGAGCAGGTTGGTGACCAGGGCGGTGAGCCGGTCCAGCGCCTGATCAGCGGTGCCCAGCAGCTCCTTGCGGTCGGCCTCGGTCCAGTCGATCTCCTGGCTGCGCAGGGACGACACCGCGGCCTTGGCGGCCGCCAGCGGAGTGCGCAGGTCATGGCTGACGGCGTTGAGCAGCGCAGTCCGGGCCTTGTCCGTCTCGGCCAGCTCGCGCGCAACGTGTGCCTGCTCGGACAGCTGGCGCTGCCGGTAGGCCACCGCCACCTCCGTGGCGAACGCGGTCAGCATGCGCTGGTCCTCCGCAGCCAGCTTGCGCCCGCGCAGCAGCAACACCAGCTCATCGCCCACCGGCGCCTGGGCGTCCGCCTCGTCCGGCGACCCGCAGGGCTGGCCGCCGACCGCCTGCAGGCACTGCCAGCCCGAATCCGTCTTACGCAGCAGGGCAACGCTGCTGACCGCGAAGGTCTCGGCCACCCGCTGCAGCAGCGCCGGCAGCGCCTGCTCACCGCGCAACAGGCTGCCGGCCAGAGTGGACAGCGTCTCCGCCTCGGCGTTGGACCGGGCCGCCTCCGACGTGCGACGCGCGGCCAGATCCACGACCCGGGAGACCAGAACCGCGATCAGCACGAACACCGCCAGCGCCAGAATGTTCTCCGGCTCGGAGATGGTGAACGTGTGGATGGGCGGGGCGAAGAAGTAGTTCAGCAGCACGCTGGCCGCCACCGCCGCGACCAATGCCGGCCAGAACCCACCGACCAGGCTGCAGATCACCACAACCATGAGGAAGAGCAGCAGATCACTGCCGAAGGTCAGTTCCTTGCGGGCGGCGGTGGCGACCGGTACGAGCAGCGCGAGCAGCACGGCCGCGACCAGCAGGCCGGCCAGCCGCCGTTGCCGGGTCAGGCCGCCGGTGAGCTTCGGCAGTACCCGACCCCGCCCGACGTAGTCGTGGCTGACCACGTGCACGTCGATGCTGCCCGAGCGCCGGGTGATGGTCATGCCGGTGCCGGGCCCGGTCAGCGCCGCCACCACCGGGTTGCGGCGGCTGGCGCCGATCACGATCTGGGTGGCGTTCTTGGCACGGGCGAACTCCAGCACCGCGTCCGGGATGCTCTCACCGATCACCGAGTGGTAGCTGCCGCCGAGGGATTCCACCAGTAATCGCTGGGAATCCAGCGACGCGATGGACGAGCCGGCGAGGCCGTCGCTACGTGCGATGTGCACCGCCAGCAGCTCGCCGCCTCCCGAGCGAGCCGCGATCCGCGCGCCACGGCGCAACAGCACGTCACCCTCCGGGCCGCCGGTGAGCGCCACCACCACCCGCTCCTTGGTCTCCCAGGTGCGTGCGATGCCGTGCTGTTCGCGGTAGCGCTGCAGCCCTTCCTCCACGCTGTCGGCGAGCCACAGCAGCGCCAGCTCCCGCAGCGCAGTCAGGTTGCCGGGGCGGAAGTAGTTGGACAGCGCGGCGTCGATCTTGTCCGGGGCGTAGATGTTGCCGTGCGCCATCCGCCGCCGCAGGGCCTCCGGTGTGGAGTCCACCAACTCGATCTGCTCGGCGGCCCGCACCACCGCGTCCGGCACGGTTTCCCGTTGCGGAACACCGGTGATCGCCTCGACCACGTCGTTCACCGATTCCAGGTGCTGGATGTTCACGGTCGTGATCACGTCGATGCCGGCCGCCAGGATCTGCTCGACGTCCTGCCACCGCTTGGCATGGCCGGAGCCGGGCACGTTGGTGTGAGCCAGCTCGTCCACCAGCACCACCTCGGGCCGGCGTTGCAGCACCGCGTCGACATCGAGTTCGGTGAACTCCGCGTCGCGGTAGCGGATCTGCATCCGCGGCAGGCATTCCAGCTCGCCGACGCGCTCAGCGGTGTGCGAGCGGCCGTGCGTCTCCACCAGCCCGACCACGACATCGGTACCCCGCTCGCGCCGGCGGTTGCCCTCGTCCAGCATGCGGTAGGTCTTGCCGACGCCAGGAGCGGCGCCCAGATATACCCGCAGCACGCCACGTTGAACCATGCGCTCAGAGTACGTGTGCGTTGCATGAGGAAGGCGTGATGATCCCTCGGCCGCCGGGCATCCTCGCGACTTCCTCACGGTCGCCGTCCTTCACTGGTCGACATGACTGATGTGGTGTTCATCGTGGTGACGCTGGCCCTCTTCGGGCTGGTCGTGCTGGTGGCGAAGGGGGCGCAGCGACTGTGAGCGCGGCAAACCTGATCGGCCTGATCCTGTCCGTGCTGGTGGTCGGCTACCTGATCGTCGCCCTGATCTTTCCGGAGCGCTTCTGATGGCCAGCTTCCTGTTCATCGCCACGCTCGTGCTGGCCCTGGCGGCCGTGCACGTGCCGCTGGGTGACTACATGGCCCGGGTGCTCAGCGGCAAGCGGCATCTCGCGGTGGAACGAGCCGCCTACCGGGCAGCCGGCATCGACGCCGACGCCGACCAGAGCTGGGCGCGCTACCTGCGTTCGGTGCTGGCCTTCAGTGCCGTCTCGGTGCTCTTCCTCTACGGGTTCCTGCGGCTGCAGCATCACTTCTGGCCGCCCTACGACGTACCCAAGATGTCCGGCTCGCAAGCCTGGAACACCGCGGTCAGCTTCGTGACCAACACCAACTGGCAGAGCTACTCGGGCGAAAGCGCGCTCGGCTACGTGGTGCAGATGGCCGGCCTGGCGGTGCAGAACTTCGTCTCGGCCGCGGTCGGCATCTGCGTGGCGGTGGCCCTGGTGCGCGGCTTTGTGCGGCGCCAGACCGATCGCCTCGGCAACTTCTGGGTCGACCTGACCCGGATCTGCCTGCGGCTGCTGCTGCCGATGTCGATCATCTTCGCGATCGTGCTGGTGGCCGGCGGCGCGATCCAGAACTTCCACCACTACCAGGACATCCACACCCTCGCCGGCGGCCAGCAGACGATCACCGGTGGCCCGATCGCGAGCCAGGAGGCGATCAAGGAACTGGGCACGAACGGCGGCGGTTTCGTCAACGCCAACTCGGCACACCCGTTCGAGAACCCGACCAACTGGACGAACTGGCTGGAGATCTTCCTGCTGCTGTGCATCTCGTTCTCGCTGCCCCGCACGTTCGGCCGGCTGACCGGGCAGAAGCGTCAGGGCTACGCCATCGTCGCGGTGATGGCCATCCTGGCCTTGCTCTCGCTCGGCTTGAACCTGGCCGCTCAGGACGCCCACCACGGCACCGTGCCGACCGCTGTCGGGGCAGCGACCGAAGGTACCGAGGATCGCTTCGGCGTGCCGAATTCCGCTGTTTTCGCAACCGGAACGACGCTGACCTCCACCGGGGCGGTGGACAGCTTCCACGACAGCTACACCAGCCTGGGCGGTGCCACGCTGCTGCTGAACATGATGCTCGGTGAGGTGGCGCCCGGCGGCACCGGCTCCGGGCTGTACGGCATGCTTATCCTCGCGGTGCTGTCGGTGTTCATCGCCGGCCTCATGGTGGGCCGAACACCGGAATACCTCGGCAAGAAGCTGGGCGCGCGCGAGATGAAGTTCGCCTCGCTGTACATCCTGGCCACACCCGCGGTGGTGCTGGTGGGCACCGCGTTGGCGATGGCACTGCCCGGCGAGCGCGCGGGAATGCTCAACAGCGGGTCGCACGGGCTGTCCGAGGTGCTCTACGCCTTCACCTCCGCGGCCAACAACAACGGCAGCGCATTCGCGGGCATCTCGGTGAACACGAACTGGTACAACACCGCGCTCGGCACGGCCATGCTGCTGGGCCGCTTCCTGCCGATCGTGTTCGTGCTCGGCCTGGCCGGCTCGCTGGCCCGGCAGCGTCCGGTGCCCGAATCGGAGGGCACGCTGCCCACGCACCGACCGCTGTTCGTCGGCCTGCTCACCGGCGTGACCCTGATCGTGGTCGGCCTCACCTACTTCCCCGCCCTTGCTCTCGGGCCGCTGGCCGAAGGACTGCACTGATGAACCTGTCGTTGTTGGCGCAATCGCTGCCGGACGCGGTCGGCAAGCTGAACCCGCGCACGCTGTACAAGAACCCGGTCATGCTGATCGTGGAACTGGGCGCGGTCTTCACCACCGTCGAGGCGGTCGTCAATCCTTCCGTGTTCGGCTGGCTGATCGTGGTCTGGCTGTGGCTCACGGTGCTGTTCGCCAACCTCGCCGAGGCGGTGGCCGAGGGCCGGGGCAAGGCCCAGGCCGACGCCCTGCGCAGGACCAAGACCGACACGCTGGCCCGTCGGCTGGCCGCGGACGGCACGGAATCCTCGGTGCCGGCACCGCAGCTGCAGCAGGGCGACGTCGTGGTGTGCGAGGCCGGAGACATCATCCCCGGCGACGGTGACGTGATCGAGGGCGTCGCGAGCGTGGACGAGAGCGCCATCACCGGGGAGAGCGCGCCGGTGATCCGCGAGAGCGGCGGGGACCGTAGCTCGGTCACCGGAGGTACCAAGGTGCTCTCGGACCGGATCGTCATCAAGATCACCCAGAAGCCCGGGCAGTCGTTCATCGATCGGATGATCAGCCTGGTCGAGGGCGCCTCGCGGCAGAAGACGCCGAACGAGATCGCACTGAACATCCTGCTGGCGTCGCTGACCATCGTGTTCCTGCTGGCCACGGTGACCCTGCAACCGCTGGCGATCTTCGGCAAGGCAAACCAGCCCGGCATCCCGGACTCAGCCGCGCTCGATCACAACGGCATCACCGGCATCGTGCTGGTATCGCTGCTGGTCTGCCTGATCCCGACCACCATCGGCGCATTGCTGTCGGCGATCGGCATCGCCGGCATGGACCGCCTGGTGCAGCGCAACGTGCTGGCGATGAGCGGTCGCGCGGTGGAGGCGGCCGGTGATGTGAACACGCTGCTGCTCGACAAGACCGGCACCATCACCCTCGGCAACCGGCAGGCTGCGGAGTTCCTGCCGGTGCAGGGCGTGCAGCCGCACGAGCTGGCTGCCGCCGCGCAACTGTCCTCACTGGCCGACGAGACCCCCGAAGGCAGGTCTGTGGTGGTGCTGGCCAAGAACGAATACGGGTTGCGAGAGCAGCACGTGGCGCAGGCTCACTTCGTCGAGTTCTCCGCCCAGACCAGGATGTCGGGCGTCGACCTCGACGGCCGGCTGATCCGCAAGGGCGCGGCGGCCGCGGTGACGAGCTGGGTGCGCGATCGTGGCGGCCGGGTGCCCACCGAGCTCGGCGAGCTGGTGGACGGCATCAGCGCCTCCGGCGGCACCCCGCTCGTGGTTGCCGACGACAGCCGGGTGCTCGGGGTGATCCACCTCAAGGACGTGGTCAAGGAGGGTATGGCCGAGCGGTTCGCCGAGCTGCGCCGGATGGGCATCCGGACCGTGATGATCACCGGGGACAACCCGTTGACAGCCAAGGCGATCGCCGAGGAGGCAGGGGTCGACGACTTCCTGGCCGAGGCCAAGCCCGAGGACAAGATGGCGCTCATCAAGCGGGAACAGGAAGGCGGCAAGCTGGTCGCGATGACCGGCGACGGCACCAACGACGCTCCGGCCCTGGCACAGGCCGACGTGGGTGTCGCGATGAACAGCGGCACCTCCGCGGCCAAGGAAGCCGGCAACATGGTCGATCTGGATTCCGACCCGACGAAGCTGATCGAGATCGTCGAGATCGGCAAGCAGCTGCTGATCACCCGCGGTGCGCTCACCACGTTCTCGATCGCCAACGACGTGGCCAAGTACTTCGCGATCATCCCCGCGATGTTCGCCGCGCTGTACCCGGGCCTGGACAAGCTCAACATCATGCGGTTGCACTCGCCGGAGTCGGCCATCCTGTCGGCGGTGATCTTCAACGCGCTGATCATCATCGCGCTGATCCCGCTGGCCTTGCGCGGTGTGCGGTACACGCCCAGCTCCGCCAGCCAGATGCTGCGGCGCAACCTCTACATCTATGGCCTGGGCGGCATCATCGCGCCGTTCCTCGGCATCAAGATCGTCGACCTGATCATCCAGTTCATCCCCGGAATTCGGTGAATAGCCTTGAAGACACTTGCTGATCTGCTCCGCACCAGCTGGGCGGGACTGCGCCTGCTGCTGCTGCTCACACTCGTGCTCGGCGTGGCCTACCCGCTACTGATCACCGGTGTGGCCCAGCTGCCGGGTTTGCAGTCCAGGGCCGACGGATCGCTGCTGCACCAGAACGGGGCGGTGGTCGGCTCGAGCCTGATCGGGCAGAACTTCACCGACAGCTCGGGCAGTCCGCTGCCGAAGTACTTCCAGCCGCGGCCGTCGGCAGCGGGGGAAGGCTACGACCCCACCGCCTCCGGCGCCAGCAACCTCGGCCCCGAGTCGATCGTGGACGTACTGCCGAATCCCGCGGTGAAGGGCGACGAGGGCAAGCCCAGCCTGCTCACCCAGGTGTGCACCCGCAGCCTGGCGATCGGCAAGCTGGACGGCGTTGACGGAGCGCGGCCCTTCTGCACCCCGGACGGCGTCGGGGCGGTGCTTGCGGTGTTCTGGTCCGGCCCCGGCTACGCCGGCCACATCACCAAGGTGGTCAGCGTGAACCAGACCGGCACCCCCTTCCAGAACGCCTACCACGGCGTTGCGGTGCAGCCGGCGGTGTACGGGCAGGACTACAGCGCGGGGCAGCTGGTCCCGGTGCATGGCAATGCCCCGGCGCGCCCGGCCGTGCCGGCCGACGCGGTGACCGCCTCCGGCTCCGGTCTGGACCCCGACATCAGCCCCGCCTATGCGGCGATCCAGGTCAACCGGGTGGCCAAAGCCCGCGGCCTCAGCCCGGACCGGGTTCGGGCCCTGGTCCGCAGCTACACCTCGGGGCGCGGGCTGGGCTTCCTGGGCAGCCCGGTGGTGAACGTGGTGCAGCTGAACGCGGCCCTGGACCGGCTGGGGCACTGAGGCATGGCGCACGTGCTGGTCGTCGACGACGAACCGCTGCTGCTGCGGACACTGGTGCTCGCGCTGAGCCACCACGGCTATCAGGTCAGCTCCGCCGCGACCGGCCGGGCCGCGATCACGCTGGCGGTGCAGACGAAACCAGACGTGGTGCTGCTCGATCTCGGCCTGCCGGACCTGGACGGCTTGGAAGTGATCCAGCAGCTGCTGGAGCGTGACCCGGACGCGACCATCATGGTGCTGTCGGCCAGATCCGGCAGCTCGGACAAGGTCGTCACGCTCGACATCGGAGCCGTCGATTACATCACCAAGCCGTTCGACATCAGCGAGCTGGTGGCGCGGCTGCGGGCGGTGATCCGCCGGCGGCAGGCCCGCACTCCGGTGCTGCTGGAGCTCGAGGCGGTCCGGATCGACCTGGCGGCCGGCGCGGTGTTCGACCGGCGCAGCGGCGAGCCGATACACCTGACTCCGACCGAATGGCGGATCGTGCGAGCACTGACCGACCGACCCGGCGCGCTGGTCAGCTCGGCCGAGCTGCTGATCGCCTCGCGCGGCAGCGCCGAGCACACCGACCCGAGCTACCTGCGGATCTACCTGGCGCAGCTGCGCCGCAAGCTGGAAGCGGTGCCCACCGAGCCGCGGCACTTACGCACCGTGCCGGGCATCGGCTACCGGTTCGAGCCATGATCCGCCCGCGCACCGCCAGCGCGCTGGCGCTCGGGCTGCTGCTGCCGTTTCTGGTCTGTCTGGCGCTGTATCCGGCTCGGCACAGCATCGAGAACACGGATGCCGCACTCGTGTTGGTGGCCGTGGTCGTGGCAGTGGCCACCTTCGGCGTCCGGATCGCCGGCCTGCTCGCGGCGCTGTCGGCCGGCATCAGTTACGACCTGCTGTTGACGGTTCCCTACGGCAGCCTGAGCATCCACTCCCGCCAGGACGTCGACACGGTGCTGCTGCTGGTCGTGGTGGGACTGGCCGTCACCGAGATCGCCGCCCAGGGCTGGCGGCAGCGGCGGCGGGTCGAGCAGCAGGCCGACTACCTGGACCGGCTGCAGCGCACCGTCGCGGCGGTGGCCTCAGCGGACGACCCGCGCAGGCTGATCGAGCAGGTGCGCCGGACGCTGATCTCGGTATTGCTGCTGCAAAGCTGTGAATTCGAGCCGAGCGCCGCCGATGAGCTGCCGGAGATCACTGGGGAGGGCGAAGTGCGCTGGGGCGACGTGCGCTGGGACGTGGCCCGGGAGGGCCTGCCACTGCAGACAGAGACGGCACTACCCGTTCGCTCCGCGCACCAGCTGCACGGCCGTTACCTGCTCCGGCCACAGCTGGACGCCCGGCCCAGCCGGCTGCAGTTGCTGCTGGCTGTGTCGTTGGCCGGGCAGGTGGGTGCGGCACTGGCAGCCCGGTCCGCCGGAAGCTGAGGCTCACGGCGCGCACCGTCCGTTTAGGTGCGGTTAGCTACTGACACTGGATGGTTGCGCTGGTTGCGTGTTCGGTCCAAGATCGACCTACCCGAACCATTTCTGCGCCGGCACCCCGTGTGCGACCTGACAACGATGTCAGAAACGCGATTGCCGGCCCCCCGCATGGAAAGGCCTGATGACGATGGTTGTCCGACCATCCCGGCTGCTCGCTGCAGCAGCCGGTACCGCGCTGGCGGCGGGACTGTTCGTCCCCGCTACCACCGCAGCCGCGGCCCCCACCCCGCGCTACGTTGCCGATCCCGCATCGCTGGTGAACCCGATCATCGGCACCTCGGGCGCGGTGGATGACTTCCCCGGCGCTGACACGCCCTTCGGCATGGTGCAGTGGAGCCCGGACACGCCCAGCCGGCCCGCCGGTGGCGGCTACGAATACAACGACAACGCGGTGACCGGCTTCAGCTTGACGCACGTCTCCGGCCCCGGGTGTGCCGCATCCGGTGACTTCCCCATCCTGCCGGTGGCAGGCGCGGTGCCGGCACGTCCGGACGCGACGACGCTGCCGCTGGATCACCAGGCCGAGACCGCCCGCGCGGGGTACTACAAGCTCACCGCCGCCGGCATCACCACTGAGCTGTCCGCCACCACCCGCACCGGCGCGGCCAGGTTCAGCTTCCCGCAAGGATCCAACGGCAACCTGATCCTCAAGCTGTCCGACAGCGCCGCCGGATCGTCCGGCACCCGGTTCCAGGTGATCAACAATCACGAGATCCAGGGCCAGGTCACCAGCGGCAACTTCTGCGGCGCCACGGACAAGTACACGGCGTACTTCGACATGACCTTCGACCAGCCGATCACCGGCTACGGCACGTACCAGAACTCCAGCGTGGCCGCCGGCAACGCGCAGTCGACGGTGAACGCCACCGTGGCACCCAAGGTGAAGCCGGGAAGCACCCAGCCGAAGTCGTCCAACGGCGTCTCCCGGCCGCGTCCGGACGTGTCCGGCAAGAACACCGCGACAGCCAAGTCCCCGCAAGCGAAGCCCAATCTCGAACCGCCCACCCTGAACAGCGACGGCGCCTATGTCAGCTTCGACACGGCCGCCAACCGGGTGGTGCAGGCCAACGTCGGACTGTCCTACGTCAGCAACGCCAACGCCAAGCAGAACCGGCTGCGGGAGAACCCGAGGTTCGCGATCGACTCGGTCGCCAAGGCAGCCCACGCCTCCTGGAACAAGCTGCTCGGCAAGATCCAGATCGGTGGCGGGGACACCAGCGCGCACACGACGTTCTACACCGCGCTCTACCACGCGCTGCTGCACCCGAACGTGTTCTCCGATGTCAACGGCCAGTTCGCCGGCTTCGACGGACAGGTGCATCAGGTCGCCAAGGGTCATGTGGAATACGCCAACTACTCCGGCTGGGACATCTACCGCAGCCAGGCGCAGCTTGCCGCGATGGTCGCCCCGCAGCAGACCTCGGATTCGATCAGGTCGATGCTCAACCAGTACGACGAGATCGGCCAGTTGCCCAAGTGGGCCCTGAACAACGGCGAATCCTACGTCATGGTCGGCGACCCGGCGGACGCGATCATCGCTGATGCCTACGCCTTCGGTGCCCGGGACTTCGACACACACAAGGCGCTCTCGGCGATGCTGGCCGAAGCCAACCAGCCCAACAACGTCCGGCCCGGGATCACGCAGTACCTCAACCAGGGTTACCTGCCCGTGGACGGATCATACGGGTGCTGCAACTTCTACGGCTCGGTCTCGACCCAGCAGGAGTACAACACGGCCGATTACGCGATCAGCTCGTTCGCCTCGGCGCTGGGCAACACCGGCGTGGCGAACACCTTTGCCAGCCGGGCAAACAACTGGCAGAACGTGTTCAACCCGGCAACGAACTACTTGCAGGCAAAGACCAGTAAGGGAGCGTTCGCGCCCGGCTTCTCCCCGACCACGTCCAACGGGTTCGTCGAGGGATCCTCAGCGCAGTACACCCCGATGGAGCCGTTCGACATCGCAGGCCTGATCGCCGCCGCCGGCGGCAAGGCCAACTGGATCGCCAAGCTGAACAGCCTGTCGGCCAACATCACGCACCCGACCGCTGCCAATGCCGACTTCGGTAACGAGCCGAGTATCGAGATCCCCTGGGAATACGACTACGCCGGCGCGCCGTACCTGACCCAGTCGACGGTGCGCTCGATCCAGAAGCAGATCTTCACCAACGCTCCGGCCGGGATTGCCGGCAACGACGACCTGGGCACCATGAGCGCCTGGTATGTATGGTCCGCACTCGGCTTCTACCCGGAGACCCCGGGCACTGCCGATCTGGCGCTCGGCTCACCGCTGTTCGCCAAGGCCGCGATCCACCTGCCGTCCGGAAAGACGCTGCGCGTCTCGGCACCCAACGCGTCCGCCGGCACGCCGTACGTGCATTCGATGACGGTCAACGGCTCGTCCTGGTCGCACGCCTACCTGCCGCCCGCTGTGACGCAGCGTGGCTCGGCGATCACCGTCGACCTGTCAGCGACACCGAACAAGGCGTGGGCAGCGGCGCCTGCCGATGCGCCGCCGTCGAACGGCACCGGCCTCGCCTCGGCGTTGGGCTGGAGTTCGGCCAGTGTCGTGGTCGCCGCACCGGGCGGCTCGGCAACGCTGAAACTGGGTGCACGCAACCTGTCCGCGGCCAAGCAGACGGTGTCGTGGCAGGCGCAGCCCTCGACAGGGCTGTCCGTCGGGCCGACCGCAGGCACGCTGATGCTGCCGAAGTCCGGCGACGGCTCGCAGACCGTGTCGATCACGGTGCCCAGCACCGAAGGCCGCTACTACCAGAGCTTCAGCTTCCGCGACGCGGTGGGCAATCCGCTGCCGAGCGTGACGGTGGAGATCGACGCAGCCAAGCCCGGCGAGCTCTGGCCGTACTACAACAACACCGGGGTGGCGCAGGATGGCAAGCCCTTCTCGGCCAGTTTCGACGGTGACGGGTACTCCTACTCCGCCAGCCAGATGACCGCGGCGGGCATCGGGCCGAACGCGGTGATCAAGGCGGACGGCCTCAGCTACACCTGGCCGGACCAGCCGTTCGGCACGCCGGACAACATCGAAGCGGGCGGCCAGGTGGTACCGCTGGCCGCGACCCCCGGGGTGACCAAGATCGGCATCCTGGGCAGCGCCACGAACGCTTCGCCCGGCTCCGACGGGGACTTCACCGTTACCTACACGGATGGAAGCACCTCGACGGTGCATCTCGGTATGACGGACTGGACGCTGGGTGGCGGCTCCCAGTCGGCTCCGGTATACGGCAACACGGTCGCAGTGACCACCAACTACCGCGACACTTCCAGTGGCGGTCGGGACACGGTGAAGGCGTACCTGTTCTCGGCGGTCGGCCAGCTCACCGCGGGCAAGACAGTTGCCAGCGTCACGCTGCCGTCGAATGTGGGAGGCGGACAGTTGCACGTGTTCGCTTTTGCCACCGGCTGACGCGGGGCGCTGACAATCCAGTCACGCCTACTTCGGTCACCTGCCTGGTGACCGGGTGAGCCGGACGGGCCGGGACCTGGGCGGGTCCCGGCCCGTTCTGCTGTGCTGGCTGGTCGGTGCCGTGCCGGCTGGTCGGTGCCGTGCCGGCTGGTCGGTGCCGTGCTGGCTGGTCGGTGCCGTTCTGGCTGGTCGGTGCTGGACGGGGCTAGCTCGGTGCCGTTGTGACTGCCGGTGCGCCGGAGCCACACCTGCACGTC
>DATAKO010000138.1:0-16093 GCA_036261575.1 Jatrophihabitans sp. | reverse complement strand
CTCACGGAAATCGCCGATGACGCCGCGCTCGATCAGAGCCTGGCAGACCTCGTACGCGCCGGGCATGCGCAGCGACACCTGCGAACCCCGACGAGCAGGCTCAGCCGGTGTCACCACCGTCACCCCGTGCCCGGCAAGCCGGTGCTGCGCGAAGTCGATGACCAATTGCGTCAGCTGCAATGACTTCGCCCGCACCGCTGCCATCGAGACGCCCTCGAACGCGTCCAGAGCCGCATCCAGGGCCGCCATCGACAACAGCGGCGGCGTGCCGATCCGCGCCCGTTCGATCGACGGAGCCGGCTCGTATCCGCTCTGCAGCCGGAACGGGGTGCGATGCCCCTGCCAGCCGGTCAGCGGTAGCTGCACCGCCTGGATGTGCCGGGCGGCCAGGTAGATGTAACCCGGCGCGCCCGGCCCGCCGTTGAGGTACTTGTAGCTGCACCCGACGGCAAGATCGACCTGGGCCCGGTCGAGTTCGACCGGCACCGCTCCGGCTGAGTGGCACAGATCCCAGAGCATCAGGGCTCCGGACGCGTGCACCTGCTCGGTGACCGCGGCCAGGTCGAACAGCTCGCCGGTGCGGTAGTCCACCTGCGAGAACGACACCACTGCCACATCGTCCGAGAGCACCTGCGCCAGCTCGGAGGGGTGCAGCCGGGTCACCGTCATGCCCAGCAGACCGGCCACCGAATCCGCCAGGTACTGGTCGGTGGGGAAGCTGCCGCCATCGGTCAGGATGCGGGTGCGGCCGGGACGTAGCCGGCAGGCAGCGACCAGCGCTTGGAACAGCTGCACCGAGGTGGAATCGCCGCAGAGCACCTGGCCGGGGGCAGCACCGATCAACCGGCCGATCCGGTCGCCTACCCGGGCCGGCAGGCTCCACCAGTCGTGCACGTTCCAGGACGTGATCAGATCCTGGCCCCACTCCTGGCCGACCACTCCGGCCAGCGCCGGGAGCACGCCGCTGGGCAGCGCACCGAGGGAGTTGCCGTCCAGATAGGTCACGCCGTCCGGCAGCGTGAACCGCTCGCGCAAGGCCGCCAGGTCGTCCCGGGCGTCCAGCTCGGCGGCGAGCGCGGCGAAATCGACTGCCGGCGGTTGCCGCTCGGCGGACAGCTCAGAGGACATTGCGCACCTCCCACAGTTCCGGGAACAGCGGCGCGTCCACGGTCCGCTTCAGCCAGGCCAGCCCTGCCGAGCCGCCGGTGCCGGGCTTGGCGCCCAGGATGCGGCGGACCGCGGTGTAATGCACGAACCGCCACCGGGAGTGCAGCTCCGACACCTCGATCAGTGCCTCGGCCAGCTCGGCCAGCGGCGAGGCGGAGCCGTACACCCGCTGCCAGGCTGCGATGACCCGAGGATCGGATTCGGTCCACGCTTCCCGCACGTCCCGGCCGGTCACCTCAGCCGGGACGTCCAGCCCAGCCCGTGCCAGCAGCGCCAGCGCGGCGTCGTAGAGCGATGGCTCGTCGTAGGCCTGCCGCAGCCGCTGGTACACCTCGGGCATGCCGCTGTGCGGATTCAGCATGCGCTCATTCTTTGCACCGATCAGGAATTCCAGCTCGCGGTAGCTGAACGACTGGAAGCCCGAGGCCTTGCCGAGCGAGGTACGGAAGCGGTTGTACTGCACCGCCGACATCGGCGTGAGCATGTTCCACGACGCCAGCAACGAGTTCTGTACCGACGTCGAGCGTTTCAGCGCGGCCACCGCCTCGGCCACGTCGTCGGCCTGCAGCCGCTCGCGAGCCAACCGCCACTCGTGGATGAGCAACTGGAAGTGCATCTCCATGATCTGGGTGACGACGATGAACGTCACCTCCAGCGGCTCCTCGGTCTGCGGATGGATCAGCCGGGGCAGCAGGTCGGCGTCGGTGTAGGCCACATACGGCGTCCGGCCCTGATAGTCGAGGTCCGGGGCGTCCTCGGAAACGTGCGCAGTCATGACAGCAATGATCGCAACCCGATGGCCCGCCGCTGAACCGCCAAGCGCGATGCGATCCGACGATGCGCCTGCTGATCAAGCGCAGTTCGGCGACTGCGGTTTATGAACGTAAAGTGTCCCCGTGGACGCTACCGACTGGGCCATCCTGGCCGAGCTGCAATCCGACGCCCGGCTGTCACAGAACGAGATCTCCCGACGGGTAAAGCTGTCCGCGCCCGCGGTCGCCGAGCGGATCCGCCGGCTCACCGACGCCGGTGTCCTCACCGGGTACGCAGCCCAGGTGAATCCAGCCGCGCTCGGGCGCACCGTACAGGCGTTCGTGCAGCTGGACTGCTACGGCCCCACCTGCGTCCTCAAGGATCCTGCAGTGCCCGGCTGGCCGGAGGTGCTGGAGCTGCATCGGGTCACCGGCGACGCCTGCACCGTATTGCGGGTCGCGGTCACCGACATGCCTGCCTTTCAGGCCCTCATCGACCGGCTGGCGCGCTACGGCAAGCCGACCTCGTCGTTGCTGCTGGCCAGCCCGCTGCCATGGAAGCCGATCACGCCGGTCTGAACGGTCCGCCCAGGCGCAGCCGGGCCCGGGCCCGGCTGCTGAGAGAATGGCCGGGTGCCTCCCGACTCCACGCGTTCTGATGCCAGCAGGTCCCGGGTCCGGATGACCGGCAGGCAGCGGCGGGAGCAGCTGCTCGATGTGGGCCGCGCGCTCTTCGCGGAGAAGGGCTTCGAAGCCGCCTCGATCGAGGAGATCGCCAGCCGGGCGGGTGTCAGCAAGCCGGTCGTGTACGAGCACTTCGGTGGCAAGGAAGGCCTGTATGCGGTCGTGGTGGACCGGGAGATGCGCAACCTGCTGGACGCGATCACCTCCTCGCTGACCGGTGACAACCCGCGGGCACTCGTCGAGCAGGCCGCGCTGGCCCTGCTGACCTACATCGAGGAGGAGACCGACGGCTTCCGGATCCTGGTGCGCGACTCGCCGGTAGCGACGTCCACCGGCACTTTCTCCTCGCTGCTCAACGACATCGCCAGCCAGGTGGAGTACATCCTGAGCCGGGAGTTCAGCAGTCGCAAGCTCAACCCGAAGCTGGCCGGGATGTACGCGCAGATGCTGGTGGGCATGGTGGCGCTGACCGGGCAGTGGTGGCTCGAGGTGCGCAAGCCGAAGCGTGAGGAAGTGGCCGCGCACCTGGTCAACCTGGGCTGGAACGGGTTGCGCGGGCTCGAGGCGAAGCCGCAGCTGTCGGTCGAACCGTGACCACGATGTCTGGCTTCGTGCCGTTATGATCACGTCCCGGTTGCGATTGCGTCGCACATAGCTCGACCAATCGTTCAAGCCCGCAGCTGCCCGTCCGATCAGGACGAGGTGCCGGACAGTTCCCAACAGCGGGCAGCGCGGGGGCGCATGCGCGTCGAGGTGAGCGCCTCGCCGTGCCGCCGGTCGCCGCGCTCGCTGCGATCGGCCGCCGCCGCGGTGGGCGTGACCGGCACGCTGGCGGTAGCGATCCCGTTCGGGCTGTTGCTCGGCCACAACGGCCTGATCACGGCCAGTGTGAACCGGGTCGATCCCATCCCGGCACCGCACCTGACCGACTGCGCCGACCGCCCGCTGAAGTCGTCTCACCTGGTACTCGGCCAGTGCGTCAAGCTGGTGGGAACCGGCTTCGCGCCGGATGAGCTGATCCAGGTGTCGGAATCGCGCCAGCCGGGCTGGCAGACCTACGTCCGCGCCGACGGCAGCGGCCGCTTCAGCTTTCGGCACGTGGCCGGCGCCCGCAGCGGCACCGGCGCCGACGTGATCAGCTTTGTCGGCCTGGCGCACGCCGGAGCCGGCTCGGTGCCGCGCTCGGCGTACTGCCGGTTCATCGTCGACGGCACCGGCTGAGCGGGTCTCAGTCGAGCTCCTCCGACAGTTCCAGCCAGCGTGATTCGGCCTCGTCCTTGTCGGCCAGCAGCTGCTGCAGCTCCGCGTTGAGGCCGCCGACGCGCTCGTAGTCGGTCGCATGCTCGGCCAGCTGCTCATGCAGCCCTCGCTCCCGGTCGGTGAGCTTGGCCAGCTGCCGCTCGATCCGGGCCAGCTCCTTGCGGGCGGTGCGGGAGTCGCCCTTGCGCGCCTGTGCACCGGAGGCGCTGGCACCGGCAGCGGGTCGGTCGGCCTGCTCCGCCTCGACCGCCTGCGCGCGTAGCTGCAGGTACTGATCGATGCCGCCGGGCAGCGCAGCAAGCGATCCGTCGCCGAGCAGGGCCACCGTGCTGTCGCAGATGCGCTCGATCAGGTAGCGGTCGTGACTGACCACGACGAGCGTGCCCGGCCAGGAATCCAGCAGATCCTCGAGCTCGGCCAGGGTGTCGGTGTCCAGATCGTTGGTGGGCTCGTCCAGCAACAGCACGTTCGGCTGGGCCAGCAGCAACCGCAGCAACTGCAGCCGACGCCGCTCACCGCCGGACAGGTCTGAGACGGGTGTCCACTGCCGCTCGTTCGGAAAGCCGAATCGCTCGGCCAGCTGGCCCGCCGACTGCTCGACGCCGTCCAGCACGGCGCTGCTGCGGACCTCGGTCACCGCTTCGATGACCCGCAACCGGTCGGGCAGCTCCGTCACGTTCTGGCTGAGGTGGCCGGCGTGCACGGTCTGGCCGATGACCACCTTGCCGCTGTCGGGTTGAAGCTCGCCGGCCAGCAACCGCAGTAGGTGCGTCTTGCCCGAGCCGTTCACCCCGATGATCCCGATCCGGTCGCCCGGCCCCACGTGCCAGCTGACGTGGTCCAGCAGCCGGCGCGTTCCGCCGACGGTGAGCGATACGTCCTCGACGTCATAGACCGTCCGGCCGAGCCGGCGCGCTGACAGCGCACGCAACTCCACCGTGCTGCGCGGCTCGGGCACGTTGGCGATCAGCGCCTCGGCCGCCTCGATCCGGAACTTGGGCTTGGCGGTGCGCGCGGGCGCACCCCGGCGCAACCAGGCCAGCTCCTTGCGCATCAGGTTCTGGCGACGGGCCTCCGTCGCGCTGGCTTGGCGATCGCGCTCGGCGCGTGCCAGCACATACGCGGCGTAGCCGCCGTCGAAGGCGCGCACCGAACCGTCAACGACCTCCCAGGTACGGGTGCACACGGCATCGAGGAACCAGCGATCGTGGGTCACCACGATCAGCGCGCCGCGCCGCCGGTTGAGGTGCTCGGCGAGCCAGTTCACCGCCTCGACATCGAGATGGTTCGTGGGTTCGTCCAGCACGAGCAGGTCGGACTCGAGACTGAGCGCGGCGGCGAGCGACACCCGCCGCCGTTCACCGCCGGACAATCGGTCCACCGGAGTGTCCAGGCCCAGACGAGCCAGCCCCAGACCGGAGAGCACCGCCCGGATGGCGGCATCGCCGGCCCAGACGTGCTCGGCTGCGTCACCGACCACGGCATCGCGGACGCTGATCCCCGCTGGCAGCCGGCCGGCCTGATCGACCGTGGCGATCTGCAACCCGCCGGCCTGGCTGACCCGGCCGCTGTCCGGTTGCTCCGCGCCGGTGATCATCCGCAGCAACGTCGACTTTCCGCCGCCGTTGCGGCCGACCACACCGATGCGATCAGCCGCGGCGACCCCGAGCGACACCTGCTCGAGCACGTTCGTGGTGCCGTAGGTCTTGCTGACGTTCTCCAGGTTGACCAGGTTCTGCGGGGGCATCAGCTCACCACTTCGGTTCGGGCGCCGGTGGTCACCGCGCGGGCGTACCGGCAGTGCGGGGCCAGCCGGCCGGCAAGGTCCAGGGCGTGGGCCCGGTCGGCGGCCAGAAAGAGACAGGTGGGTCCGGAGCCGCTCACCACGGCGGCCAGCGCACCCAGCTCCACCCCGAGCGCCAGCCTGGCCGTCAGGTCAGGCGCCAGGCTGAGCGCTGCCGGCTGCAGGTCGTTGCGGAGCAGCGGGGCCACGGCCCGCGGATCGCCCTGCTCGACCGCGGCCAGCAACCGGGCGTCCAGGGCGGGTTCGCCGGCCTCCGGTCGCAGCCGGTCCAGCTCGGCATACACCGCCGGGGTGGCCAGTGCGTGCCTGCTGGCGGCCAGCACCCAGTGCAGCGGCGCACCGGTCGCGGGGTGCAGGCGCTCGCCCCGGCCCTGTCCCACCGCCAAGCCGCCGGTCAGCGCGAACGGCACGTCGCTGCCCAGTTCGGCCGCCAGGTCCGGGCGCCCGGCAGCGACGAGCACGCCGGCAGCATCGGCGGAGCCGCCGGCGAGCCCCGCGGCCACCGGGATCTGCTTGTCCACCGTGATCGCCGCTCGCAACCCTGCCGCCCGTGCCGCGCGCCAGGCGAGGTTGCTCTCATCGGCGGCAAGCCCCGCGGCCTCCGGTCCGGTGAGCCGCAGCGCGAGCCGGTCGGCTGGCGCCACCGTCACGGTGTCGAACAGGTCGATCCCGGCGAACAGGGTGTGCAGGTCGTGGAATCCGTCGGCTCGACGCGGGCCGACCGCCAACCCGATGTTGATCTTGGCCGGGATCCGGACGGTGACTGCCTGCACGACTGAACACCCTAGCCGGGCGGCCGGACCCGGTTTCGGCCATCCGCAACTGCCTTGTAAGATGGACGGGTTGCCTCGGCGAGGGAGATTGCGATCTCCGAACTCGGCGCGGTGCTGATACAGCGCTGGCGTCGTCGGTCCCGCCATGAGACAGCACCGCACAGGCACAAACGCATACGTCGTCCGCTGGATCCGGATGTGCATCGCATCCGCCGGCACCGTTCGCAGGATTAGTTGAGGAGCACCACCGTGTCCGAAGTACGTCTGGCCGCAGCTGTTCGCACCGAGTTCGGCAAGGGCGGCGCGCGGCGCACCCGCCGGGCAGGCAAGATCCCGGCCGTCATCTACGGCCACGGCGCCGACCCCAAGCACGTCTCGTTGCCGGCCCGCGAGTTTGCTGCCGCAGTGCGGCACAACGGCGCCAACGTGCTGCTTACCCTGGACCTGGAAGGCAGCGAGCAGCTGGCCATCCCGAAGGCCATCCAGCGGCACCCGATCAAGGGCGAGTTCGAGCACGTCGACCTGCTCGCCGTCCGTCGCGGCGAGAAGGTCACCATCGACGTCCCGCTGACCGTGACCGGCGAGATCGCACCGGGTGGCCTGCTGAACCAGGATCACACCACCGTCACGGTCGAGGCCGAAGCCACCCACCTCCCGTCGGAGGTGGAGGTGTCGGTCGAGGGTCTCGAGGCCGGCGCGCAGATCACCGCCGCGGACCTGAACCTGCCGTCCGGTACCACCCTGGTCACCGATTCGGAGACGCTGCTGCTGTCGGTGACCACCGCGCCGACAGCCGAGGAACTCGAGGCGGAGACGGCGGAGGCTGCCGGGGAGCTCGGCATCGTCGAGGACCAGCCGGAGAGCGCCGAGGCTGCGCCGGCTGAGGAGTCCTGACCGCTGCCGGTTTCGGCACGCGGTACACGCACCTGAACGGGCCGGGATAGCTCATGTCTGACGAGAGATTCTTGATCGTCGGGCTGGGCAATCCCGGCCCGCGCTATGCCGCCACCCGGCACAATGCGGGCTTCTTCGTGCTCGATGAGTTGGCGGCCCGGCTCGGCGCCCCGTTCAAGGCGCACAAGGCTCGCTGCGATGTCGCCGAGGGCCGGTTGGCCGGTACCCCCGTGGTGCTGGCCAAGCCGCGGTCCTACATGAACGAGTCGGGCAGCCCGGTGTCGCTGGTGAGCAGGTTCTACAAGCTGGGCATCGACAACCTGGTCGTGGTGCACGACGAGCTGGACCTGCCATTCGGCACCGTCCGGCTCAAGCGCGGCGGTGGTGAAGGTGGCCACAACGGCCTGAGATCCATCTCTGCCTCGCTCGGTTCCAAGGACTACATCCGGGTCAGGTTCGGCATCGGCCGTCCGCCTGGCCGGCAGGATCCCGCCGACTACGTGCTGCGCGAGTTCCCGGCCGCCGAGCGCAAGGACCTGGCCTTCCTGGTCGACCGGGCGGCCGACGCCGCAGAGGCGGTGCTGGCGCGGGGGCTCACCGCCGCGCAGAACGAGTTCAACACCGGGTAGCTTCGGCACCGAGTAGGCCGTGATGGGGCTGGCATGGGGCCGGCATCCGGGCATTCACAGGTGGCGCGGCGCGCGGCCGGGCGGTTGTCGGGGCAGAATCGGCCAGGAGCCCGCCCCCGAGGAGCTGAAATGCGTCGTCTGCTTGCCGCCATCACCGCACTGGCCGCTGCTGCGCTGTCCCTGGTATCCATCGCCCTGGTCGCGGCCGCACCCGCGTCGGCGGCCGCCACCCCGCTGCGTGTCATCACCGTCCAGTCAAGCTCGCCCGGCGCCACCACGGCGGTGCTGAACCTGTGGACGGCATGCAGTTGCGGCGGCTACTGGCATGCTGCCGGACCGGTGAAGGCCTACGTGGGTGAGCTGGGCATCGGGCAGGCGCACGAGGGGGTGGCCCGGACCCCGGCCGGCGTCTTCACCCTGACTCAGGCCTTCGGCAACCAGCCCAACAACGGCACCACGCTGCCCTACTTCCAGGCCACTCGGGCCGACTGGTGGGACGGTGAATCGGGCACGCCGGCCTACAACACCCACGTGCACCAGGTTGCCGCGCCCGGCCCGAACAGCGAGAACCTCTACGACGCCGGCTACGTCTACTCGCACGCGGTGGTGATCGACTACAACCGGTTTCCGGTTCATGCCGGGGCCGGCTCGGCGTTCTTCCTGCACGTGACGAACGGCCAGCCCACGGCCGGCTGTGTGGCCGTCGACGCCCACTCCCTGGACGTGATCATGCGCTGGCTGACGCCGGCCACGCACCCGGTGATCTCCATCGGCGTCGGGGCTGCGGCGACTGCCATCATCACCAACGCCAACGCAGCGGCTGCCAGGCACAACCCGTTCGGTCACGTCGATGCGGTCACCGGTGGCCGCGGTGGGGTGACCGCGACCGGGTGGGCCGCCGATCCCGACAACACCAGCGCGCGGCTGAACATCGATGTCTACGTGGACGGCATCATGCGGGGCCGGTACAGCACCGGGGTGTCGCGTGCGGACGTCGCGGCCGCGCTGCACACCGGCCCGGATCAGGGCTATGCGATCAGGATCGCCGGGTTGCCGGCCGGGCGACACTCGGTGTGCGTCTACGCCCTGAACATCGGCATGGGCACCGGCAACACCAAGTTCCTGCCCTGCGCCACGGTCAGTTCCAGCTGACGTGGACTCGGAGCCGATCGGCTCGAGCCACCGCGTCAGGCGGCCAGGGCGATCCGCGCCTCGTGGTCCAGCAGCCAGCGTTTGGCGGCCAGGCCACCGGCGTAGCCGGTGAGCGCGCCGCTGCGGCCGACCACCCGATGGCAGGGCAGCACGATCGACAACGGGTTGCGCCCGTTGGCCAGCCCGACCGCCCGCGAGGCTGTCGGCTGGCCCAGCTCGAGAGCCAGCTCGCCGTAGGTACGGGTCTGGCCGAACGGGATCTGCCGCAGGGCCGTCCAGACCCGCTGCTGGAACGCGGTACCGGCCAGGTCGAGCTGCACCTCGAACCGCTGCCGCCGGCCGTCGAAATACTCCTCCAGTTGCCCTATCGCATCGATGAAGGGCTTGTCGTCATGCGTTCCGACCGGGGCCGGTAGCCGGACATGCATAGGCGGGTAGAGCCCGGTGAGGCCGGCCGGGCTCGCGATCAGCAACAGCTCACCCAGCGGTGATCGCACAGTCGTGTAATACATGAATCATCCTTAGATAGCAGGGAATTCTCAGGCCGCCCAGAGCTGGTGGGTGAGGTAGGAGCGCCACGGGGCGCATGCCTGCGGCACGAACGTCCCGAGTCTGGCAACCGCCCGCCGGACGCCGAGGTCGGAGGCCAGGTACACGTCCGGATCGCCGACCGCTCGCATCAGCAGGTAGTCCGCGGTCCACGGTCCGATGCCACGGATCTCCAGCAACGCTCGCCGGGTGTCTGCCCGATCGACACCGGCGTGTAGCGCCAGCTCACCGGCCGCCATCGCACGGGCCACCGCGACCAGCGTCCGGCCCCGGGCCAGCGGCATCGGCAGCACCGCGGGGTCGGCATCGGCCAGCACCTCGGGAGTCGGGAAGAGCCGCCACTCGAGTCCTTCGAAAGCCACCGTCCCGAACCGCTGCACCAGCCGCCCCAGCACCGTTCGGGCAGCAGCCACCGACACCTGCTGTCCGACGACGGCGCGTGCTGCCAGCTCGAAGCCGTCGACCGCGCCGGGGGAGCGCAGCCCGGGGCGCTGCGCGACCAGCTCGGCCAGCACCGGCTGCGCGGACAGCGTGGCGGCGACGGCAACCGGGTCGGCATCCAGATCCAGCAGCCGGCGAACGCGGGCGACCGCGGCCGCCAGGTCACGGTGCTCGCTCAGCCGGAGCGTGGCCCGCAGGTGTCCCGCGCCTGGCCGAACGGAGATGAGGGCCGGGCCGTGCGGCAGCCGCATGGTGCGCTGGTAGCCCGTCCCGTCACTTACCTCGACGCCGGCAATGGCGCGCGCGGCGAGGTACTGCAGCGTGTGTGCCAGCGCCATCGGCGGCCGGTACGCCAATCGCAACTCGATGGTGCCGGGTCGGTCGGCGCTCCCCGGTAGTCGCCTGCGCAACCCCGTCGGGGTCGAGTCGTACACCTCTCGAATCGTGTCGTTGAACTGCCTGATGCTGGCGAAGCCGGCCGCGAAGGCCACATCCGCCGCGGACAGGGCGGTGTTCTCCAGCAAGATGCGGGCGGTCTGTGCTCGTTGTGCGCGCGCCAGGGCCAGCGGAGGGGCACCCAGCTCAGCCAGCACCGCGCGCGAGACCTGCCGCTCGGAATAGCCGAGCCGGCGGGCCAGCCCGGACACGCCCTCCCGGTCGATCACGCCGTCCGCGATCAACCTGACCGCGCGGCCGGCCAGGTCCGCCCGGGCATTCCAGTCCGGCGAGCCAGGCGTCGCATCCGGCCGGCACAGCTTGCAGGCCCGCAAGCCCGCGCGCTGTGCCGCGGCCGCGCTGGCGAAGAAGTCGACGTTGCGCCGGTGCGGCGTGCGGGCGGTGCAGGACGGTCGGCAGTAGATGCCGGTGGTGCGCACACCGGTGTAGAACATCCCGTCGAAGCGGGCATCCCTGCTCTGCACTGCCCGGTAGGCGGCGTCGCCGTCGATGACCATGGCGCCCAGTCTGCTCCGGGTCAGCAGGCCGTGCTAGCGGAAATCGGACGGCCTGCTGGCGCCGGCTTCGTCGCCTCAGCCGGTGTTGCGCAAGCCGGCAGCCACCCCGTTCATGGTCAACAGCAGGGCCCGCCGCAGCTCGGCCTGTTCCGCCTCGGCAGCGTCAGCCGGCTGCGCCCCGTCGAGCTCCCGGACCCGCGACAGCAGATCCACCTGGGCGTAGGAAATCGGGTCCAGGTAGGCGTCCCGGACGCTCAACGTCCTTTGCAGCAGAGGCTGATTGTCGAGCAAAAACTCCTCGCCGGTGACCCGGAGCACCTCGTCCACGGTCAGTTCGTGCTCGGCGCGCACGCGGTCGAAGAGCCGTTGCAGATCGGCCGGCACCAGTGAGGACACGTAGAGCGCGGCGATGTCCAGGTCGGTCTTGGCCAGCGTCATCTCCACGTTCGAGATGAACGTGCGGAAGAAGTGCCATTCCGCGTGCATCTCGGCCAGCGCATCCTCGAGCCCGGCCTCTCGGGCCGCTTTCAGCCCGGTGCCGACGCCGAACCAGCCCGGCACGATCTGGCGGGACTGGGTCCAGCCGAACACCCATGGAATTGCCCGCAGCCCGCTGATACCACCGCCGGAATCCGGCCGGCGGGACGGGCGCGAGCCGATGTTGAGCGAACCCAGCTGCTCCACCGGCGTCGAAGCCAGGAAGTACGCCGGCAGTCCCGGGTCGTCGACGAAGGACCGGTACGCGCCGAACGCTGCGTCGCTGATCAGCTCCATCGCCCGGTCCCAGGTGCGCAACTGGTCGGCGCTCTGCCGCGGGGAGGTGTGCAGGCTGGAGGCGCGCAGCACCGCCGCCACCGTCAGCTCCAGGTTCTCCCGGGCCAGCTCCGGCAGGGCGTACTTGTCGCTAATCACCTCGCCCTGCTCGGTGAACTTGATCTCGCCGGCCAGCACACCCCAGGGCTGGGCGAGGATGGAGTCGTAGGTCGGACCGCCCCCGCGGCCGACGGTGCCGCCCCGGCCGTGGAACAGCCGCAGCCGGACCCCGTGCCGGGCCGCCACATCGCGCAGCGTGCGCTGGGTCTTGTGAATCTCCCACTGCGACGTGGTGATGCCGGCGTCCTTGTTGGAGTCGGAGTAGCCCAGCATCACCTCCTGCACGTCGCCACGGAGCCGGACGATCAGCCGATACGTCGGATCCGAGAGCAGATCGTCGAGAACCTCACCGCTGCGCCGCAACTCGTCCACCGTCTCCAGCAGCGGCACGAACCCGATCTTGGCGAACGGAGCCGCCTGTTCCGCACCACCCAATCCGTGCACGTCCAGCAGCCCCGACTCGCGAGCCAGCACCGCCGCGGCCAGCACGTCGTCGGCACCCATCGTCATCGAGATGATGTAGCTCTCGATCGCGTCGCTGCCGTAGGTGTCCAGCGCACGAGCGATCTCGGTGAACACCGCGAACGTCTTGGCGCCTGCCTCGTCCAACGGCGGCGGGCTGCTCGACAGCGGTCGTCGTGAGGACAATTCCTTGGAAAGCAAGCGGGATCGGTAATCGCGCGGCAGGTCGGCATAGAGCCAATGCTCTTCCTGCAGGCGATCGATGAGCTGGCCCACGGCGTGATGGTGCGCCTCGGCGTGCTCGCGGATGTCCAGCGTTGCCAGGTGCAAACCGTAGACCGCGATGGTGCGCTGCACCCGCGCCAGCAGCCCGTCGGCGATCAGGCCACCGGCATTGGCGCGCAGCGAATCGCCGAGCAGCGCGAGCTCGGCCAGCAGTTCCGCTCGCCCCAGGTAGTCCCGGCCGGTGACGTGTGGGGTGCCGGCGGCGATCCGGCTGCGGGTGTTGACGATCTTCTGTCGGATGCAGGAAAGCTTGAGTCGATAAGGCTCTTCAGCGTTGACGGTGCGCAGCCGCGGGTCCAGCTCGGGCAGATTTGCCAGATCCCGCTCGATGGAGGCGACGAGCTCCGAGCTGACCCCGACGATGTCGGAGGAGGAGGACAGCTCGGCGATGAGCTCGTCGATGTTGGCCAGCGCGGAGCGGGCCGCCACTTGATGCTGCAGCGCCAGCACCTCCCGGGTCACCGCAGCTGTGACGTTGGGGTTGCCGTCGCGGTCGCCGCCGATCCAGGAGCCGAAGCTGAGCGGGCGCGCGTCCGTGGCCAGCGAAGCACCGTAGCGCTGCAGTTCGGCGGCCAGGTCGCGAGACAGCTCCGGCAGTGTCTCGTCGATGAGTTCCTGCAGGTAGTACACCGCGTTGCGTGCCTCGTCGACCGGCGTGGGCCGGTGCCGGCGCAGCTCGTCGGTCTGCCAGATCAGGTCGATTATCTCGGCCAGTTCGCGGTCCTGCCGGTCCCGCTGGGCGGTGCCGGCCTCGGTCGGGGTGGCCAGCACATCGGCCAGGCGGCGCAGCTTGGTCAGGATGGAGCGCCGGCTCGCCTCGGTGGGGTGGGCGGTGAAGACCGGCCGGACGGCGAGGTCCGCGACGGCGCGGGTCAGCCCGTCCGGACCGCCTCGGCCCGCCACCGCCGCCACCGAGCTGGCGAGCCAGCCGTCCTCGGCGGGGCGCTGCCGCAGCGCGCGCACCCGGTGCACCTGCTCGGCCACGTTGGCGAGGTGGAAGTAGGCGGAAAAGGCGCGCACCAGCGCTGCCGACTCGTCGGTGGGAAGTTCGGCGAGCAGTGCACGCACCTGATCCCGGGCCGCGCTGCGATCCTCGGCGCGCGTCGCCTCCTTGCTCTGCTTGGTCAGCGCGCGTACCTGTTCCACCAGGTCGAGCAGATGATCACCGTGCTGGCGGACCAGGGTGGCGCCGAGCAGCTCACCCACCCGCCGCACATCACGCCGCAGGTCGGTGTCATCGCCCTCGACCGGGGAGTCAGGCAGAACGTCGTCGGAGAATGTGTGCGCCATCACGCCTCAAGTCTGGCCTTCCCACAACGTGGGATCACCTGGGGCCTCTGCGGTCGGAAACGCGACGCTCTGTCATGGGTTGCTCACGCAGCGAATTCAAGATGGGTTAGTCGCGAAACCTCCGTAACTTTAGGTGAAATTGGCGCTTCCCAAACATGTGCTTCACCCGCTATAAACGGATGGCCAGACCGTGAACAGTAGGTCGCCTGACGATTGCCACCAGTGAACTGTGGGAGACGAGACGACGACGGAGTTCTGGCGGCAGTAGGACCTGCTCGGGTGTGGGGTCTCGAGCAGACACGGGGGAAACATGTCGATACAACAAGAAGCTGCGCCGGGCTCGCCGGTAGTCGTCGGATCCACTCCGGAGCTACCTCCGGCCGAGCTGCGGTCGAAGGCCAGGAGCGTGACCCTGCCGGTCGCGCCGCAGGAGATCGTCTCGCCGACTGTACCGCCAGCACCACCCCGAGCGGCACCAGTGGTGGCCACTCGTCGTTCCAACTGGTTCGCCCGTTACCGCGCGGGACTGGTGCTTGTCGACCTGTCGGCAGCGGGGACCGCGGTGGCGGTCTCCTTCTTGACTCGGTTCGGATTGATCGACGATGGCGACGCAACGCGCTTCTATCTCCTGCTAACTATCCTGGCGCCGTTTTTCTGGGTTGCTGTGCTGGCGATCAACCGAGCCTACGAATACCGGTTCGTGGGCGTGGGGTCGGCCGAGTTTCGTCGGAGCTTCCAGTCCTTCTTGCAGCTAACCGCCTCGATCTCATTCCTGTCGTTCGTGACCAAGGCTGACCTCGCCCGGGGCTTCGTACTCCTGGCTCTGCCACTGTCGCTGCTCTTGACCTTCATCGGGCGCTTCGTCGCCCGCAAGTGGCTGCACCGCCAACGCGGCCGGGGACGCGCTCTCAACTCGGCTGTCGTGGTCGGCGACGCCAGCGCCATCGAGGCCTTCGCCTCCATGGTGCGTCGCGACCCTTACGCGGGCATGCGAGTAGTCGGGGCGTGCGTGCCTACCGAGCTCCTGCTTGACGAGACGACCGTCGGACTGCTCGGTGAGTTGGAGGTGCCCCTGCTCGGTGACGTCGACTCGGTTCGTTTGGCCGTGACCACGAGCGGTGCGGACATCGTCGCCGTCGTTTCCTCCGGCATCCTAGGTCCGGAGAAGTTGCGCTGGATCAGCTGGCAGCTTGAGGGCAGTTCGACCGAACTCGTCGTCTCGCCGGGGCTGACCGAAGTCGCCGGCCCTCGGCTGCACATCCGGCCCGTGGCAGGGCTGCCGCTGCTGCACGTCGAGGAGCCTGAGTTCAGCGGTTTCCGCCGTGTGCTCAAGGGTGCCTTCGACCGTAGCGTTGCTCTGCTGGCCCTGACATGCTTGTCTCCCATGCTGATCGTTCTGGCCGTCCTGGTTCGCTGTACCTCGCCGGGACCGGCCCTGTTCTTGCAGACCCGAGTCGGTCGCGACGGCAGCCGGTTCCGCATGATCAAGTTCCGGTCGATGTACCTGGACGCCGAACAGCGCCTGGCTGAACTGGCCGCGCAGAGCGACCACGGCGACGGCGTCATGTTCAAGATGCGCGACGATCCGCGGGTGACCCGTGTAGGGCGCTTCCTGCGCAAGTACTCCCTTGACGAGTTGCCTCAGCTCCTCAACGTCCTGGGTGGCACCATGTCGCTCGTCGGCCCGCGGCCACCATTGCCGTTGGAGGTGGCCAAGTATGAGGTTCACGTCCACCGTCGCCTGCTGGTCAAGCCCGGTGTGACGGGTTTATGGCAGGTCAGTGGTCGCAGCGACCTCAGCTGGGAGGAGTCGGTCCGCCTCGACCTGCGCTACGTGGAGAACTGGTCCCTGACCGAGGACCTGATGATCCTGTGGAAAACCGCACGAGCCGTGATCGCGGGTGTCGGCGCTTACTGAGGGTCGTTTTGAGGGAACGTTGATAACTCGGTGTAACATTTCATATACCCTTAGTTTGCAAGGGGATTCTCGACCAAAACTATTTTACATGGACCGAACAACGCGCTACGCTTGCCGGGCCAGAGCACTCCCTCCACCCACTTGAGGGCTGGCCGGCGGAACCTTTCACGGCCGGGCCGAGCAGCACGGCACATCGTCGCGGAAATG
>DATAKO010000131.1:0-5807 GCA_036261575.1 Jatrophihabitans sp. | reverse complement strand
AAGTGGTCCCAGTTGAACGCCACGTCGACGCCGAGGTCCTCGGCTTCGGACACCGCGCGCCGGATGGCGGCGTAGTCGGCGTGCTGGGGCTGGAGTTGAACACCGATGCGTACTGCTGAGGATGTAGTCACTCCACCGAAGTTAGCGCACCCGGACGACCAGCCGGTGAATACCGAACGCGGCTTTCGATGGACTTGTCCGCACTACGGGCACGAAGCGGGTATTGACTTTCCGCCGACAGCCTGTAAACCCTTACCGCAAACCTTTTCAGGACGTGGTGGAGGGCTCCGATGCAGCAGCTGATGAGCGACGTCTACGAGCGCGCCCGGACGTTGCTCGGAGCGCAGGACGGGGCCGCGTTCGCGGCACGGCTGGTCGCGGCGATGCCGGAACTGCAGCGCACCGTCGGCCAGCTGTACCCGGATCCGGCAGTGTTGCCGCAGCTCATCGAGGACGCGCTGGAGCTGGCCGCAGCGCGGCCAGAGCCACTGCGGCGGCTCGACCGCGAGCGCAGCGCGGATCCCGCCTGGTTCCAGGCCAGCTCGATGATCGGCTACGTCTGCTACGCCGACCGCTTCGCCGGTGACCTGGCCGGGGTGCGCGACCGGCTCGATCACCTGGCAGCGCTCAACGTGCGCTACCTGCACCTGATGCCGGTGCTGCGACCGCGTCCGGGCGACAACGACGGCGGCTACGCGGTGGCCGATTACGAGGCGGTGGACCCGCGACTGGGTAGCATGGCCGACCTCAGCGCGCTGGCCGAAGACCTGCATGGCCGGGAGATGGCGCTGTGCATCGACTTGGTGCTCAACCACACGGCAGCCGAGCACGAGTGGGCGCGCCGGGCGGCCGACGGCGACCAGTTCTACCGGGACTTCTACCTGATCTACCCGGATCGCAGCCTGCCGGACGCCTACGAGCGCACGCTGCCAGACATCTTTCCGGAGCTGGCGCCCGGCAGTTTCACCTTTGACGCACGGCTCAACGGCTGGGTGTGGACCACTTTCTACCCCTACCAGTGGGATCTGAACTATGCCAACCCGGCCGTGTTCCGGGCCATGCTGCAGACCATGTTGCGACTGGCCAACCGCGGCGTGGACGTGCTGCGGCTGGATGCGGCGCCGTTCCTGTGGAAGCGGCTGGGAACCGATTGCCAGGACCAGCCGGAGGCCCACCTCGTCCTGCAAGCGATGCGCGCACTGTCCCGGCTGGCCGCACCGGGACTGCTGCTGAAGGCCGAGGCGATGGTGGCGCCGGAGATCCTCGCCGGCTACCTGGGCGCGCACGAGACCTATCACCCCGAGTGCGACATCGCCTATGACAACCAGCTGATGGTGATGTTGTGGGATGCCGCCGCGGCCGGTGATGCCCGGCTGGCCGCTCAGGCGCTGTCGCGGCGGGCGCCCGCCCCACCGGCCACCACCTGGGTGACCTACATCCGCTGCCACGACGACATCGGCTGGGCCGTCTCCGACGTGGACGCCGCCGCGGTGGGGCTGGACGGAGCGCAGCGGCGTCGATGGCTGAGCGAGTTCTACTCGGGCCAGACACCGGATTCCTTCGCCCGAGGCGAGGTGTTCCAGCTCAACCCGACCGGGGCATCACCCATCTCGGGGACGCTCGCCGCGCTGTGCGGGATCACCGCAGCACGCGACGCGGCCGGGCTGGAGCTGGCGCTGCGCCGGCTCGAGTCGCTGTACTCGGTGGTCTACTCCTTCGGTGGCATCCCGCTGCTGTTCTCCGGTGACGAGCTGGCGCTGGGCAATGACGAGACCAGCTCGCTGGCGTTGCGCGACAACCGCTGGCTGCACCGGCCACGCATGAACTGGTCTGGCACCGTTGCGGATTCGGCATCGGTGCCGGGCCGCGCCTTGCGCGCGCTGCGATCGCTCGGCCGGGCCAGGGCCGCACTTCCCGCGCTCGCCGGCACCGAACCGACCACCGTGCTCGGTGGTAACGGGCCGGTGCTGCGCTACCTGCGCGGCCGCCCCGGCCACGAACCGGTGCTGGCGGCGGTGAATTTCAGCACCGATCCCGCGCTCGTCGAGTTGCCCGCCGGGGCCGAGCCGGTTCACCTGCATTCGACCGCTGGCGTCCTGGACTTCGCCGGCGACCGGATCCGTTTGCCCGGGTGCGGTTTCGCCTGGTTGGGACTCTCGTAGCGACTAATCCATTTGCCAGCGCTGCGCCGGGTTTGATTGCATCGAGGCATGCACCCGGTAACCGAGGGCGATCTGCGATCGTGTTTTGTCAACTGTTCTCAAGGCGAAGCCAAGCGGATGCCGGTCCCCCGGGACCTCGCCGAGCAGCCCTGGGACGAGCTGGACTTCTTCGGCTGGACCGACCGCGCGATGCCCGGTCGGGGCTACCTGGCGATGCCGCGCAATGAGGAGTTGATCGGCATCGCATTGAGGTTCGAACCGGCCGCCTCGCGGCAGACCCAGATGTGCAGCATCTGCTTGACCACGCACAGCCGCGGCGGGGTGGCGCTCATGTCGGCCCGCAAGGCCGGTGAGTCGGGCCGGCGCGGCAACACCGTCGGGGTGTACATGTGCGCCGATCTGGCGTGCCCGCTGTACGTCCGCGGGCGCAAGCGTCCCGCGATGGGCGTCCAGCACCGGGAGGACCTGAGCAGCGAGGACAAGGCGGCGCGGTTGCGTACCAACCTCGACGGCTTCGTGGCCAAGCTTTACCGCTGATCGCACCGTACTAGCGTTGCAGTGGTGCGGATCGCGACCTGGAACGTCAATTCGATCAAGCAGCGGATGCCTCGGTTTCTGCCCTGGCTGGATGAGCGGCAGCCCGATGTGGTGTGCCTGCAGGAAACGAAACTGGGCGACGAGGCGATTGCCGGCCTGATGGAGCCGGCCCTGGCCGAGCGTGGCTACACGGGCGTGTACGTCGGGCAAGCGCAGTGGAACGGTGTCGCGTTGCTGTCGCGGGTGGGCCTCACCGACGTGGTGCGTGGACTGCCGGACGCGCCCGGCTTCCCCGATGTGGAGGCCCGGGCCGTCTCGGCGGTCTGCGGGGGTATCCGGGTGCATTCGCTGTACGTGCCGAACGGGCGCAGCGTCGGCTCCGAGCACTACCAGTACAAGTTGGCATGGCTGGATGCGCTGCGCGCCGATGTGGCTGCCGGCCCGGAAGCCGCCCTGGTCTGCGGGGACATGAACATCGCTCCGGCCAATGCAGACGTCTTCGATCCCGCGGCCTATCTGGGCCAGACGCACGTGACCGAACCGGAACGGGCCAGCCTGCGCGCCCTGCTGGAACTGGGCCTGCATGATCTGGTGCGCGACCGCTGGCCCGATCAGACCGTCTTCAGCTACTGGGACTACCGGGCCGGCATGTTCCACAAGAACCTCGGCATGCGCATCGATCTCATCCTCGGCTCGACCCCGGTGGCCGAGCGCGTGCGAGCTGCCTGGATCGACCGCAAGGCCCGTAAGGGCAGCGGGCCGAGCGACCATGCGCCGGTGATCGTCGATCTGGACGAGGCGCCGGACGGCGACATCGGGCCGATGGTGCCACCGCCTTCGGCGGCCCGACCGCGGCCCGGGAGTACCCGTCTGCCCCAGGCCTGACTCGACCCGAGGTGGGACGCAGCACCGCGCCGAACGGGAGTTAGGCAAGGCTAACCTCGTGTGGCATGCTTGGTGTTGTGAGCATGCCCATGACCCTGCTGCTCGGCTTCATCGCCGGCGTGACCATTTTGCTCGGATTGCCGATCGGCCGGATGCAGAGACCCGCGCCCAACCTGCGGGTGCTGCTCAATGCCCTCGCGATCGGTGTGCTGCTGTTCCTGTTCTGGGACGTCATCTCGGCCGCGTGGGAGCCGATCGATGCCGCACTGAGCGCGGTGCACGACGGTTCAGGTGGTCTGTCACCGGTCTTCGGCTACGGCGTCCTGTTCGCCGGCGGCCTGAGCATCGGCCTGCTCGGATTGGTCGGCTACGACCGGGCGATGGCGCGCGCCAAGAACCGCCAGCGACGGGTCGGACCGGGTGCGATGTCGGTGGCCGAGCGTCCTGGCAGGGTTGGCTGGTCGGCCGCCCGGCGGCTGTCGCTGCTGATCGCCGTCGGCATCGGGCTGCACAACTTCGCCGAGGGGCTGGCAATCGGTCAGGCGGCCGCGCGGAACGCGATCGCGCTGGCGACGGTCCTGGTGATCGGTTTCGCGCTGCACAACGCCACTGAGGGCTTCGGCATCGTCGCTCCGCTGGCGGCGGACAAGGACATCGACGGCGTGGACACCAGGCCGGGCTGGCCGTTCCTGCTGGGCATGGCAGCGATCGGGGGCGGCCCGACCTTCATCGGCACCGCAATCGGGCACAACTTCACCTCAGAACCGGTCAGTGTCATCTTCTTGACGCTGGCGGCGGGCTCCATCCTGTACGTCGTGGTGCAGCTGCTGAACGTCGCGGCTCGCGCCAAGCGCGCGGACCTGGTGACCTACGGGCTGCTGCTCGGCCTGCTCGCGGGCTTTATCACCGACGCTATCGTCACCGCTGGCGGCGCCTGACCCGTTGGGCTGACGAGAGCGCCGCTCAGTGCCGTTTCCGCATCGCTGGACGACTGGGGGCGTGACCGTCGAAGGAAGCTTCACCGGCGCGCACCTGCTGCACCTCGCGGTCGCCGGCTGCGTGCTCAACGACACCGACCGCGAAGCCGAAGCACGTTCGATTGGCCTCGACGGTGTCCGGGTCGTTGCCTTCGGCGACTTCGACACGGCCACCTGGCAGTCAACCGGAATCTCGCATCGCATCGAGCTCGAGAGCGAAGCCGGTGATGCAGAGCTCGCCGAGCTGCTGGCTGTCGTGGACGCGGTCGCCGAGATCCCGAAAGCAGTCCGGGCCGGGGCGGAGGTGGCGCGGGTTAGCGACCGGCGAAGTCGGATGGTGATGCGCGGACAGGGATAAGTACGGGGGCACCGGGCGACCTGGACCGACAACGACCACGGGGTCGATGTCACCGGCGCTGCCGGTCAGCTCACAACGTTGATGTTTGTCTGCCGATCGATGATCTCCGGGACGCCGGAGGGAAACCGGTGCACTTCCTGCGGCCAGTCGAGCACTACAGCCAGTCGGCCGGCCCAGTAGCGCGCGGTCTCATCGTCGGGCACGTCGATGACGCACAAACCGCCGAGATGCTCCTTCGTCTCGACGTACGGACCGTCGGTGAACAGCGGCCGGCCGTCCTTGGCCTCCACACTGCAGATCGCGGTCGAGGCATCGATGCCTCCGTCGGAGAACACGAAGACACCAGACGCCTTCATCTCCTCCAAGACGGCATGGGACGCCGCGCTCTTTATGCGCAGGTCCTCAGGCGTCTGGTCCGGCACCCACTCGTCGTTGAACGCGATGAGGTAGTTCGCCACCGTAGTCTCCTCTCAGGTAAGGGAGTGGTCGGCCCACACCCTTCCGCGCCGGCTGCCGGGATGGCCGCCTACCTACTCCACGAACGGTCGCGCCCAGATTCGACAACGCCGCGGGAAGAAATCTCTCACTGCTGTCAGACCCTCATTACCGCGCGATCGACGACCTCGGCAAGCCGATGCGACCCGAGCGATGGAGCGACTTTGGCAACAGCACTGCCGAGCCGCAGAGGGACCGGAGGTAACACTGCGGCTCCGCCCGCCACTCCCCGGTAACAGCCATGCGAGATCGTGGGGTGCCTGATCACGTCGTTGCCGACTGGCACGGCCACGAGGAACACATCAGGCGGCGGATAGGTCTCTGACCCAGCAAATCCGGGCCTTCGGTGGAGCCGCCTGTCGGAATCGAACCGACGACCTTCTCATTACGAGT